>NZ_JBQKGH010000011.1:0-59974 GCF_052118905.1 Collinsella sp. LCP21S3_A3
AAGGAAGATGCTCGAGTCCGGCCTCGAGCTTGCGGACAGGGTCGAGGCGGCATAGGATATCAACCGTATTCCAGATTCTGGGACGCCGGGCCGACTCGCTTCGGATCGGGCGCTACACCAACTTTCTCGACACTACCGCCTTATCCCCTCCGAGTTGCGGTGAAATAAGGACTGAATAGGCCTTTTAACGGCTAAAACACTCCCTATTTCACCGCAACTCAGGGGGGGGATTGCATTACTGGTAGCGCAGGCACTCCACGGGGTCGAGTTTTGCGGCCCGGCGGGCGGGGTAGAAGCCAAAGATTACGCCGATGCCGACGGAGACCGCAAAGGCCAGCAGCACCGTGGCGATCGAAAAACTCGGCGTTATGGTACCGCTGGCACCGAGTTCGCCAAGCACGCCGGAACCCGCGGCGAACATCGCTAGGCCCCAGGCAAGCAGGTAGCCAATCAGGACACCTAGCAGACCGCCGGTGATGCACAGCGCCGAAGACTCGGCCAAAAACTGTGCGGTGATATCGCGACGGCTGGCACCCAAGGCTCGACGAATACCGATCTCGCGGATGCGTTCGGTCACATTGGTGAGCATCATGTTCATGATGCCGATACCGCCCACGAGCAGCGAAATGCTGGCAACGGCGCCCATGATGAGCGAAAACGCGCCCATAAAGGAGTTGAGGGCGTCGATGGCGCTTTTCATTGAGGTCGCCGACACGCTGTCATATTCGTCGTCATCCGCGATGTCCTTCATGCTGCGCACCTTGGATTCAATCATCTTGCACAGCTCATCCATGTCCGTACCCTCGGCGGCGAGCGCCGTTACGCTGGGAAAAGACGGGTTCTCGTCGCCAAAGAGGCCCGAGATGGTCTCGCGCGGCATGTAGAGCGTGAGTGAGCCCATGGAGTCGCTGCCGCCGTCGATAACGCCGATAATCTGCACCTCGCCGTTCGACACCTTGATGGTCTTGCCGAGCGCGTCCTGTTCGTTGCCGTACAGCTGGTCCGCGCCGCCGCGGCTGATGAGCGCCACGCGTGCGCCAGATTGGGACTCAGCCTGGGTATAGGTGCGCCCCGCGACGAGCTCGCTGGCTCCCACTGCGTCGAGCATGTCGCTATCGACGCCCTGCGCCATGACGTTATAGCTTTTGTCACCGGCCTTGTACTCGGTATAGGCACTGTCCACGATACCGATCTGCTCGATCTGCGGCACCATCTTGCGAAGCTTCTCAACGTCCGACTCGGTGAGCTCTTGCGACGAATAAATCTGCACCATACGCGCGGCGTTGAGGCCCAGGCTGTTGACCAGGCTGTTTTGGATACCGCCGATAAGCGAGGTCATGGCAATGACGGAGGCGATGCCAATAACAATGCCCAGGATGGTGAGTAGGCTGCGTCCCTTGTTGGCCTCGAGGGAGTGAAGGGCTTCTTGGATAAGGTCGCACGTGCTCATGCCTTCACTCCTTTCGTCGGATTGGCGTGTGCGGAAATCATGGGCAGGTTATCAATGGCGCCGTGCAGGGTCTGCGGTGCGTGCGCGATGTACGCGCCGTCGTGGATTCGGCCGTCGCGAATGGTTACGGCACGGTCGGCCTCGGCGGCGATACCGGGATCATGCGTGATGAGCACAATGGTCTTGCCACGTTCCTGGAGTTTGTGGAAGGTCTCCATCACGAGCGCTCCGGTGGCGGAGTCCAGGTTTCCCGTCGGCTCGTCCGCCAGGATGATGGGCGGGTCGTTGACGAGGGCGCGCGCGATGGCAACCCTCTGCATCTGTCCGCCTGAGAGCTCGGAGATGCGGTGGTCCCAGTGGTCGACCGGCAGCGTGACGGCTTGCAGCGCATGAACGGCGCGCATCTCACGCTGAGCCCGCGGCACGTTGGTGTACGACAGCGGCAGCATGACGTTTTCGATGACCGATAGGCGCGGCAGCAGGTTAAAGCTCTGAAAGACAAAGCCGATGCTCAGGGCGCGGACTTCGGTGAGCTCGTCATCGTCGAGCTCCGCCACGTTGAGGCCCTGCAGGTAATAATCGCCTGCCGTTGGCTTGTCCAGGCAGCCCAGGATGTTCATGAGCGTTGACTTGCCCGAGCCAGAAGGGCCGGTAATGGCCACGAATTCGCCGGGATTCACTGCCAGGCTCACGTTATGCAGGATATGGGCGCAGCCGGCCTCGCTCTCAAAAATGCGATGCACGTTGCGGATGTTGATGACGGGACGCATTACAAGCCCTCGTCGGCAGACATGCTGCCAGAGTCGTCGCCGTCGGCCGTCATGCCTGCGCCGGTGTCCACGATGAGGGTGTCGCCGTCGCGCAGCTTGGTAACCGGTACGTCTGCGTTGATCTCATTGCCCTGGTCGTCGCGCTTGACCTGCGTCTTGCCGACCACGGCGTCGTTTTCGTTTTGCGTCACAATGGTCACCTTCACGCGGCGCATCTCCTTGCCTTCACCGTCGGTTGCCACGTTGACGTAATAGTGCTCGCCATCCTCGGTCATGAGCGCCATGGTCGGCACCATCACCACATCGTCGAGCTGCTCGGTTACCACCGAGACCTCGGCGGTCATGCCCGGCTTGAGGCGCGCGTCGGGCGCGTCAATCAAAATATCGACGTTATAGGTCACGCTACCGCCGCCACCGTAGGTGGAGTCGGAGTTTGCCACCGAAGCGATTGTCGTGACCGTTCCCTGGCTCACGATATCGGGAAAGGCCGGATAGGTAACGTTGGCGCTCTGGCCCACTGCGATCTTGGCGATATCCTTTTCGCCCACCTGAACGGTGACCTTCATCTTGGAGAGGTCGGCGATCTGCATGCACTGCTTGCCGCCGGTCGTATCGCCTTCGCCCATAATCATGCCGCCCGTCACCGTGGCGCCGACCTTGGCGTTGAGCTCGACGATGCTGCCCGAGCTGGGCGCGGTCACAGTGCGCTCGGCGGCTTTGGCGTTGGCCTGGTCCAGGGTCGCCTGGGCCGAGGCCAGGTTACGTTGGGCGCTCGAGACGGCACTCGTGCCGGTGCTACCGCTGGCGCCACTTGCGCCTGCCGCATCTGTGTCAGTCGCCGGAGCGGCTTGGGCGGCAGCTACCGCTTTCTGCGCGTTGGCGAGGTCTTCCTGTGCCGCCGCCACCGCGCGCTGCGCCTCGGCAACGTTGCGATCGAGCTCGTCATTTTTAATGGTCATGAGCACATCGCCCTCGTTAACGGACTGGCCGGCTGATACGTTGATCGATGCCACCGTGCCGTCGACAGAAGGGGAGACCACCGAAGCCGAGATAGGCTTGAGCTGGCCTTTAGCCTCGACGGTGGTCGTAAATGTACCCTCGGTGACCATGTCGGTCACCGGCCCGTTGGTACCTGCGGGCCGTGCGTTAATGACGAAGGTTACGACAACGGCGATGAGCACAATGGCGGCCACGACGCCGGCCGCAATGCCGCGTCGGATGAGCTTTTTGCGCCGACGCTCGGCACGCTTCGCCTTGAGCTTGGCGTAGGCCTCTTCGTCAGAAATCTCGGTTGCATCGCTTGTGCTGCCGTTTTGCTGTGTGGCGCGCATGTTTGTTATGAGGGGAAGCGTTTCGGTGGCACCCTCGGGCGCTCGCTCGGTATCATTCGGTCCCGGGGTGATGGTGGGGACATTCGACATGGCGTCTCCTTTATAGAAAGTTCTTCGATAAGTATATGCGCCCGTCGCGAGAAGCGGGCGCATATGGCGGATTCTTTCGGAACTGTTAGATTGGAGCGTCAGTTCCCCGTTGTGCGAAGGCGTGTTTCCCTACGAGTGCACGACCACGCATAGGCCTACGTTGATGCAATCGTGGAGTGCCTTGGCATCGGCCAGACGCAAGTTGATGCAACCGTGGCTGCCGCACCATTTGTACGAATTTGGGTCGTCAAAGCTCTGATCGTTTTGCCATGTTGCATCATGGAAACCAACCATGTTGCCTTCAAACGGCATCCAATATGACACGGGGCTTTCGTATTTTGGTTTTCCGGTCTTTGGGTCTTTGGCACCGATGAGCTTGCTTGCGCCGTCATTGCTATTGATCTGCCAAACGCCCTCGGGGGTGGCATCCTCTCCCGGTTTGCCCGAGATAAAGTTGGCCTCCCAAACGATATTACCGTTCTCGTCATAGTAGCGCGCGTGCTGCTCGGACAGGTCGACGTCGATATACGCCTTCCAGTCGGGCTCTCCCTTTGCGGTATAGGTGTCGGCCTTCTGGGAGTACTTAATCTCGATTTCGCCGGTCTGCTTGTTGTTAATGGCGTCCTCGACCTGCTTGGCGAGTGCGTCGCTATCGACGGACCAGCCAAAGTCACCGCCCTCGACGGCACATTCTTTGCCGTCGGCACGCGTCCACCAGCGGGTGGTGCCCACGGTATTAAAGCCGTTGGCGAGCTCGGCTGCCCAGCTACCGATCTGCGACGTATCGAGTGTGGGGTTGGCCGGATCGACAAAGCTGATCCACTGCAACACGGAGCTGCCGTCGACCTTGCCGGCATCCTCGCCGTTGAGCTTGAGGGTCACGTTGACGCCCAAGAAGTTGTTGGCGGCATCGCATGCGGCCTGAATCTGATCATTGGTCAGCGTTTCATTGAGCGGTTCATAGGCATCGTTGCCGAGCTTGGAAAGATCTACGGTCTCGGCCAGCGAGGCAAGCTCGAGCTCGGCATACTTAATGACATGCTCGCGGTTGAGTTTTTCGTTGGAGCGCGCCTTCTCGACGGTAAACTTGCCGGCTTGCTCGTCATAGGAGCTATTGGCCTCGAACGTGCCCGAACGGCCCTCGTTAAACTCGTCAATGGCGGCGCCCAGATCCTCCTCAAACTTCTTTTGGTCAAAGGTGTCAGAGAGCATGGACAGGTCGACGTCTTGTTCAAGATCGACTTTGTTGGAGGTAGCGGTTGTTTTGGTCTTGCCGCTTAAGGATTCCACAAGGCGGACCGGCCATATAAAGGCTTCGTTGCGGCTGATGATTTCTTTTGCGGCAGCTTCGCCGTCGACGATGGGTTCATCGGACTCGGGCTGATAGGTCCAGTTAAAGTCATCGCCTGTCACGGTGAGCTTATAGTGCTTCCATGCCGAGTTGACCTTAGTGGCAGCAGACGAAGCACTGGAGAACGAGACGTCGACGCCGGCAATGGTGGTGTTGGGATAGGCTACCTGCGAAAATGCGACAACGCCAACAATGTAAACGACAACAATGAGGCCCAGAGCAACGAAAAGGGTCATTTTCGCCCCGGATTTTTTCCCGTTGGCGTGGTTCTCTGACCCACGGGGGCCCTTGTGATGGTTTTGGGTGTGTGAAGGCGCGTGCTTAGTCGCTTTATTGCTCTGACGCTGCTGATACGCATGAGGGTTCTGTCGCTGTGAGGTGTTTCCCAAACCATGCTTTGTGCTACGCGTTGGCGTAATGGGGCGCGGCGACTGGACGCCGTCGGTAGGCCTAGAAGGCTGTTTAGGATCGGGAATCAGTTGGGTGCGGTCGTTTTGCGACATCGTATGCATATCCTTCGAGTTTCGCCTTGCGGCTCATCGTGTTTTTACTGGGCTTGCATTATAGCGATTACCTAGTTGTTTGTGGTATTGAAACGGTGGCATTGGCAAGAGGTTGGACATTTGTCCCACCTCTTGTTTTGGACTGTTCTTTATCCGCACACGCCGCATTTTGCACAGGCCGAAAGCGCGGCCGGAGCTTGTGCAATGCCGCCCTTTGCCGTCTCGCGCAGCGTGGCCGGCAACGCGTGGCCCACCGAGAGCATGACGTGTGCCATCTGGTCAAACGGCACCAGGCTCTTAATGCCGGCGAGGGCGAGCTGCGCCGAGCTAAATGCGGCCGCCACGCCGATCGCGTTGCGGTTTTGGCATGGCACTTCGACAAGGCCGCCCACGGGATCGCATACAAGACCAAGCAGATTGCTCAGTGCGATAGAACTAGCGTCGAGTGCCTGCTCGGGCGTGCCGCCCAGCATCTGGACTAGCGCGGCAGCGGCCATGGCGGCGGCGCTGCCCACCTCAGCCTGACATCCGCCTTCGGCACCGGCGACGCAAGCGCTTGTGGTGAGGTTGAGACCAATCGCGGCAGAGCAGTAGAGTGCGTCCATGACCTGTTCGTCATCGAGCTGTAGATGGTCGGCGAGCGCCAACACGCAGCCGGGCACGACGCCCGCAGAGCCGGCCGTGGGGGCGGCGACGATGACGCCCATGGTGGCAGAGCGCTCAAGCACAGCCATGGCGCGGGCTACGGCTTCGGTTTGGACGGCGCCCATCAGGTTTGTGCTCAGATCGTTGCGGCATGTGGCGTCGACGAGTTTTGCCTCGCCGCCGATAAGCCCGCCGAGCGAGCGCTGCGGTGCGGCGATGGGCGCCGTCGTCTCCTCGCGCATGACCTCGAGTACGCGGCGCATGGCGGCGACGGCGTGCTGCTCGCCGGTCAGGCGGGCTTCGCGTACGGCCATGACGGCGCCAATGTTGAGGCCCAGTTCGGCGCAGGCGTCGAGGAGCTGTTCGCCATCGTCGAAGATTTCCTTGGCGGAAACGCCGGGGGAGAGCGATGAGGCCGAGCCGGGAAGCTCAATGAAGGTGGCGTAATCGACATGGTCGAGCATGCGTAGCATGGGAACGACGATGTCATCGGGGGTGCCGTCGGTCTCAAATACGGAATAAGCTTGGCCGCCCACCTCGGTGCGGTAGGTGCGGCAGAAGGCAATGTTTACGTGTGCGTAGGCGAGCTGGTTCGTGAGCGCGGCGAGAACGCCGGGGACGTCCTGGTGCGCCACAAACAGGGTGGAATACATGCCCGAGATATCGACGCCGACGCCGTTGATGCGGCTGATGCGCATCTTGCCGCCGCCAAGGCTCTCGCCGCGGACCTGCGCCGTGGCGCCCGTGTCATCGACCATGTCGATGTCGACGGTGTTGGGGTGGATGGAGGCGTCGTCGCCCTTAATGTCAAAGTGATAGCTGAGGCCCCGCTCGCGCGCGAGGTCAAAGGCCTGCTTGATGTTTTCGTCGTCGGTGTCGAGGCCCAAGATGCCCGCGACGAGTGCGCGGTCGGTGCCATGGCCGCGGTAGGTGTGGCCAAAGGAGTTCCACAGGCCAAAGGTGACCTTGGTGATTCGGCCTTCCAGCAGGCTGGCGGCAACCTGGGCGCAACGCAGGGCGCCGGCGGTGTGCGATGAGCTGGGGCCGACCATGATGGGGCCCAAGATCTCGAATGCCGAGGTCGTAGCTAGTGTTTGCGGCTTGCCTGCCATGGTTGCTCCTTTTCTATCCCGTCGTCCCGAGGGGCGGGGCAAACGCTGTCCCGTCGTTCCAAGGGCTTTAGTATTTGGTCGCCTGCTCGGACAGTCCTGACTCGCACGGAGAGCACATTAAGTGCTCTCCGGCTCGTGCGGAACTCGTGATCGACCTTATGCCCCGCCCCTCGGGACTAAGGATACATGGTAGAAGTGCGCGTGCGCAAAATTCATTAGCTGCTGACGCGTCATGCATTGCATATCGAAATATCTTCACCACCGGTTAACAAAAAAGAGGTACCGGTTGTTCCGGTACCTCTTTTTGGTGCGTTTTTATTTGGCTGTGGCTTTTGCCGCTGGCTTACAGGCCGCAGGCTGCTTTGAGTTCGTCGATGCGGTCCGTTTTCTCCCAGGTAAAGTCGGCGTCTTCGCGGCCAAAGTGACCGTAGGCTGCCGTCTTTTCATAGATGGGGCGACGCAGGTCCAGGTCGCGGATGATTGCGCCCGGGCGCAGGTCAAAGGTCTTCTCCACGGCCTCGACGATCTTGTCCTCGGCAATATGCGCGGTGCCAAAGGTGTCGACCATGATCGACAGCGGCTTGGACACGCCGATGGCGTAGGCCAGCTCGACCTCACAGCGATCGGCCAGGCCGGCGGCGACTACGTTCTTGGCGACCCAGCGAGCGGCGTACGCGGCAGAGCGGTCGACCTTGGTGCAGTCCTTGCCGCTAAAGGCGCCGCCGCCGTGACGGCCGTAGCCGCCGTAGGTGTCGACGATGATCTTGCGGCCGGTCAGGCCCGTGTCGCCCATGGGGCCGCCCACGACAAAGCGGCCGGTGGGGTTCACATAGATATCGGCGCCATCCCACGGCATGTTCTCGGCATCCATGACGGGTGCGATGACATGCTCGATGAGGTCGGCCTTGATCTTGCCCATGTCCTCAACTTCGGCAGCGTGCTGCGTGGAGATGACGATGGTTGTGACCTCCACGGGCTTTCCGTCCTCGTAGCGCACGGTGACCTGGGTCTTGCCGTCGGGGCGCAGATAGGGAAGGGTGCCGTCGTGGCGCATGGCGGACAGGCGTTCCGCCAGGCGGCTTGCCAGGTAGTGCGGCATGGGCATGAGGGTCTTGGTCTCGTTGGAGGCGTAGCCAAACATCATGCCCTGGTCGCCGGCACCGATCAGGTCGATCGGGTCGGTGGTGGCGCCGGTCTGGGTCTCAAATGACTCGTCGACGCCCTGGGCGATATCGGGGGACTGCTCGTGGATGAGGCTCATGACGCCGCAGGTATCGCAGTCAAAGCCAAACTTGGCGCGGTTGTAGCCGATGCGGCGGATGACGCCACGGGCGATTTCCTGCACGTCGACGTATGCCTGGGTGCGAATCTCTCCGGCGACGATGACGGTGCCGGTGGTCACGAGGGTCTCGCAGGCGCAGCGGACGTTTTCCACATTGGCGGGCACGCCGTTGGGCGCAATATAGCCCTGCTCCTGCAGCTCTATTTCTTTAGCGAGGATTGCGTCGAGGACGGCATCGCTGATCTGGTCGGCGATCTTATCGGGATGGCCTTCGGTCACCGACTCCGACGTAAACACAAAAGACCCCTGCTGGGGCGGGATGGAACGAAGCTCTTCTGACATGATTGTCCTTTCGAATAACGTGTCCCAGCGACCGTTACCATTCCGCTGGGCTCTGTATGCAGGGGCACATCATAGCGCGTAAATCCAACATTCACACCCTTTCCGCACCTACTCATGAGGTAGCTAATTTGGGACGGGGCTTTTTTAGCTACCCCGGCTGATTGTTTGCTGGTTTAGCCGATAGCCTGCCGGGGCAGCTAAAAAAGCCCCGTCCCAAATTAGCTACCATATTAGCTACCCGGCCTCGATGACTGGGTCGGTGCCCTTTGTGCGGAGGTGGGCGTTGTTGCTTTATACTGGTGCGGTTAGACATCCATCCTGCAATCGAGGAGATTTCCATGGCATCAGACGTTCGCGTCCGCTTTGCACCCTCACCGACGGGCAAGCTGCACATCGGCGGCGCCCGCACCGCTATCTATAACTGGGCTTTTGCCCGCGCAAACGGCGGCACGTTCATCCTGCGCATCGACGACACCGACCCCACCCGCTCTACCGACGAGAACACGCAGATCATTCTGCGCGCTATGCGTTGGCTGGGCCTGGACTGGGACGAGGGCCCCGAGGTTGGCGGCGACTATGGCCCCTATGCCCAGACCGAGCGCCTGGACCTGTACAAGCAGGCCGCCCAGAAGCTCTGGGACGAGGGCAAGGCCTATCCCTGCTTCTGCACCAAGGAGCAGCTCGAGGCCGATCGTAAGGCCGCCCAGGAGCGTAAAGACCCCTTCCAGGGCTATCAGCGCCGCTGTCGCGATCTCGATCCCGAGGAGGCACGCCGCCGCATCGAGGCCGGCGAGCCCTACGTCCTTCGCATCAAGGTGCCCGAGGACCGCGGCGATGTCGTCATCCACGACGCCGTCCACGGCGAGGTGACCTTCGACGCCAAGGAGCTCGACGACTTCGTCATCTTCCGCTCGGATGGCACGCCCACGTATAACTTCGCGACCGTCGTCGACGACGCCATGATGAAGATCACCCATGTCATCCGCGGCGACGACCATCTGTCCAACACCCCGCGCCAGGTCATGGTTTACGAGGCCCTCGGCGCGCCCGTTCCCACGTTTGCCCACATCTCCATGATCTTGGGTGCCGACGGCAAGAAGCTCTCTAAACGCCACGGCGCCACCTCGGTGGAGGAGTACCGCGACGCCGGCTACCTGTCCGACGCGTTCGTTAACTACCTGGCGCTGCTCGGCTGGTCGCTCGACGGCGAGACCACGATCATCCCGCGCGATGTCCTGGCCAGTAAGTTCTCGCTCGACCGCATCTCCAAGAACCCGGCGACCTTCGACCCCAAAAAGCTCGACTGGGTCAATGCCGAGTACATCAACAACATGTCTGACGCCCAGTTTGCCGACGAGATCATGATCCCCGAGCTGCACGAGGCCGGTATGATCGAGGGTAACATCGAGTACGGCGAGGACTGGATCGACGCGCTTGCCGCCATCGTCAAGCCGCGCACCAAGATGCCGGCCGACGCCGTGACCGTCGCCGCCCCCATCTTTGCCACGGCCGAGACGCTCGAGTATGACGAGAAGTCTGTCAACAAGGGTCTGGCCAAGGAAGGCATGGGCGCCATTCTGGATGCCGCCAAGGCCGCGCTCGAGGGCGTGGATGAGTGGACGGCTGCCAACATCGACGCCGCGCTTGAGCCGCTGCCCGAGCAGATGGACCTCAAGAAGCGCGTGGTGTTCCAAGCTGTGCGCGTCGCCGTCTGCGGTAACATGGTGAGCCCCCCGCTGGGCGAGACCATGACGCTCGTCGGCCGCGACGACTGCTTGGCGCGCATCGACCGCGCCCGCACGATGGCGCTGTAGCAGCTGCGTAAACGCATGTATCCGAGCCCCGTTCACCCGAGCGGGGCTCTTGTTTCTAAAGACGTATGGGATGGGAGGTACAGAGACCATGGCCGAGCAACTGTCGCTGTTTGGTTCGCCGGAACCTAAGGAAGCTCCGAAGTCCGCGGCCCCTGCCGCCGCCCCGGCGCAGCCCGAGCCCGCACCCGAACCCGTCTCCGCCTACGCGAGCGTGGTCCTCGACATCCCGACCCGTGCGCTCCCCGAGCCATTCGACTACGGCATCCCGCAGTCCCTTGCCAACGATGCCCAGATCGGGTCCACGGTCCTGGTCCGCTTTGGCAACCGTGCGGCCGCGGGCTATATCGTCGATATCGCGCCCGAGCTGGGCGACCTGCAAGGCAACGACGCCCCCGACCCCTTGCGCATCAAGCCCATCGAGGCCATCCTCAGCAAGCCGCTCTTTACCGCCGAGGCTGCACGCATTGCGCGCTGGATGAGCCACGAGTACGTCGCGACGCTTTCCGAGTGCCTGCGTCTGTTCTTGCCTCCGGGCGGCAGTCCGCGTGTCGTGAAGGGCGATGACGGCGTGTGGACCGTTGAGCGCCCCGCCGTCAAACCCATCCAAAACCGTTGGGTCATGCTCACGCCCGAGGGTTTCGACTACACGCCGCCCAAGACTGCGGTCCGTCAGCGTCAGCTCATCGCCGCGCTCCAATGCGGCCCGGTCACGACGCGCGACCTCAACCTGCTCTACAACAGCATGTCGGCGACCATTAAAGCGCTCGAAAAACGCGGCGTCGTGGTGGTGGAGGAGCGCCGCGCCTGGCGTGGGTGTAGCGAGCAGACCACGTTGTCCTCGGCAAGCGGCAAGGCGCCGGTCTCTCTCACCAACGGCCAGCAGCAGGCGCTCGCCCAGATTGAACGCGCCCGCCTTGATGCCCATGGCGACGTGGTCCTTGTCGATGGCGTCACCGGTTCCGGTAAAACCGAGGTTTACCTCTCGGCGATTGAGCGCGTGCTGGCGGCCGGCCGTTCGGCCTGCGTGCTCGTGCCCGAGATCTCGCTGACGGCCCAGACCGTCGGCCGCTTCCGCTCGCGCTTTGGCGAGACGGTCGCGGTCTTCCACTCGCGACTTTCGGCCGGCGAGCGTCTGGACCAGTGGGATATGGTTGCCAGCGGTGCCGCGCGCGTGGTCGTGGGCGCCCGCTCGGCGCTTTTTTGCCCGCTCAGCGATCTTGGCCTCATCATCATCGACGAGGAGCACGAGACCAGCTACAAGCAGGGCTCCAGCCCGCGCTACCATGCGCGCGAGGTGGCTGCCGAGATGGCGCGCCGCTATCGGTGCCCGCTCGTGTTGGGCTCCGCCACGCCCTCGGCCGAGGCCCTCGATCGCTGTCGCCGCGGTATGTATAACGGTGCCACCTGGACGCGTGTCGAGATGCCCGAGCGCCCGGGACACGCCGTGCTGCCCACGGTCCGCATTGCCGATCTGCGCCGCGAGTTCGCGCACGGCAGCCGCTCCATGTTCTCTAAACCGCTGATGGAAGGCCTGGAACGCGTGGTCGAGCGCCGCGAGAAGGCCGTACTGCTGCACAACCGCCGCGGTTTTGCGCCGTTTTTGATGTGCCGTGAGTGCGGCTGCGTCCCCACCTGCAACCACTGTTCTACCGCGCTCACGTACCACGAGCGCACGCACACGCTGCAGTGCCACACCTGCGGATCGTCTTGGCGCGTGCAGCCCTATCCGGCGCCCACGAGTCGTTGTCCCAAGTGCGGCAGCCGCTACCTGGCAAAAATGGGGCTGGGTACGCAGCAGATCGAGGACGCCCTACACCAGATACTGCCCGAGGATGTCGCCATCATTCGCATGGACGCCGATTCCACACGCGGCAAGGATGCGCACAAAAAACTACTCGAGCAGTTCGATGCCGCGGATTGCGCGGTGCTGCTGGGTACCCAGATGATTGCAAAGGGCCTCGATTTTCCCGAGGTCACGCTCGTGGGCGTGGTCAATGCCGACTTTGCGTTAAAGCTGCCCGATTTTAGGGCGGGGGAGCGCGCCTACGATTTGCTGGAACAGGTCGCCGGTCGCGCCGGTCGCGGCGATCGTCCCGGCGAGGTTATCATCCAGACGTATCTGCCCGAGGACCCGGTCATTCGCGCCGTTGCCGAGCACGACCGCTCGATCTTTACCGACTACGACCTGGACCAGCGCCGAGACGCCCTGTATCCGCCGTTCGTGCGTCTTGTCAACGTTTTGGTGTGGTCGGCGAATCGTGATAATGCGCAGGACTACATTGGGCGCATCGCAAAGCTTCTCAAGCGCCGCTGGCATGCCGCCGCGCCTGACTTTTTGCGGGCGGGGAGCGCCGTGCCCCAGGTGCTGGGCCCGGCTTCGTGTGTAATCGAGAGAGCCAAAGACCGTTATCGCTTCCATCTGCTTGTCAAGTCGCCGGTAGGGTACCATGTCTCTGATGATATCGACGCCTGCCTCAAAGAGGTGGGCTCCGTGCGCGGCGTGAGCGTGAGCGTTGACGTCGACGCCTATGATTTGATGTAACAACCCGAAAGGATGGCCATGGAAGCCAACGGAATCGTATTGTCGCCCGACCCTCGTCTGCGCCAAGAGTGCGCCGTTATCGAGGAGATCACCCCGGCGATTGAGGCGCTTGCCGAGAAGATGAAGAAGATGATGTTCGACAACGGCGGTTGCGGCCTGGCTGCCCCGCAGATCGGCGAGCTCATCCAGCTCGTCACCATCGACTGCGACTACACCGACAAGAACGACTATGACCCCTACGTGCTCATCAACCCTGTCATTGTTGAGCAGAGTGACCATCTGGTGCCGTTTAGCGAGGGCTGCCTTTCTATCCCTGGCATTAGCTGCGAGATCGAGCGTCCCGACCATGTCGTTGTCGAGGCATACGATCTGGACGCCAACCTGATTCGCTATGAGGCCTCAGGCGACCTGTTCTGCGTGTGCCTGCAGCACGAGATCGATCACCTGCACGGCAACACCATGTTCGAGCGACTCAAGCCGATGCAGCGCATCAAGGCCGTCAAGGAGTACCAGGACGCCCTGGCCCGCGGCGCTCGACCGGGCGAGACTGAATAAGGTCGTCCGTCCCTGGGGCTGGCCGCCTATATATCGTCCCGCGCGCAGTTTCGCAGCGCAGCGAGAATGTTTGAGCACGGGATGATATATAGGCGGCCAGCCCCAGGGACTACTAGTTCTTGGCTCGGTTCGCTCGGGTGCCGTCGGGCCAGGGAGGGACGTCTTCGCTGATAATTGCTTTGTTGGAAGAGCTGCTTTTATTGCGGCTCTTTCTTTGGTTTTGGGTATATTTGTTCTTGTTGAATTGTTATTGCGGATGGGCTGGCGACTTGGCTTTCCGCTGTTATTTGTAGCCGTCTCGGTTTTGTTTGAGGGGAGACGTTCTTTATGCGTATTGTGTTTATGGGTACGCCCGATTTCGCGGTGCCGTCGCTGACTTCGCTTGTTGAGGCTGGGAATGAGATTACGCTGGTAATTACGCGTCCCGATGCTGTTCGCGGGCGTGGTAAAAAGCTGGAGCCGTCTCCTGTTAAGGCCAAGGCGCTTGAGCTTGGTCTGCCCGTTGTTGAGGCAAATCGTATGACGCCGGATGTTATTGATCGCCTTAAGGCTGCTGATGCCGATATTTTCTGTGTGGCTGCCTATGGCTGCATTTTGCCCGATGAGGTGCTGCATATGGCGCCGCTCGGTATTGTGAATGTTCATGCTTCGCTGCTGCCGCGTTGGCGTGGCGCTGCTCCCATTCAGCGTGCCATTCTTGCTGGTGACGAGGTTGCTGGCGTTTCCATTATGCGCATTGGGCATGGCGTGGATACGGGCGCTTATTGCGCGCAGGTGTCGACCTCGGTTGCCGGTAAACATGCCGAGGCACTGACCATGGAGCTTGGTGAGCTGGGCGGTAAGTTGCTTGCCGATACGCTTCCCTCGCTTGCCGACGGCTCGGCTGTTTGGACTGAGCAGGATGAGTCCCTTGTCACGCATGCTGCCAAGATTTCCAAGCAGGAGATGCGTCTGGATCCGCAGATGGGGGCGCTTGATTGCGTGCGTCATGTGCTTGCCTCTTCCGACACCGCTCCCGCTCGCTGCGTGATTGCCGGCAAGACCGTGCGCGTGCTCGATGCCGCGCCGGCAGATGTATCGCTTGGCGAGGGGCTCGTCGCCGTTCAGGCCAAGCGCGTTTACCTGGGCCTGTCCGATGGCGCGATCGAACTGCTCGAGGTAAAGCCCGATGGTAAGCGTGCTATGGCTGCTTCTGCCTGGGCTGCCGGCCTGCAGGGTGCGGATCTTTCGTGGGGTGTTTTGTCATGAGTAAGCTTTCCCCCGCGCGCAAGCTCGCGCTCGATGTTTTGATGGAGGCCGATCGCCGCGGCATGTACGCGCGTGATGTGCTCTCGTCCCGCGCCTCGGCCAAGGCCATCGACCAGCGCGATTCTGCTTTTGCCGCTCGTTTGGCACTGGGCGTTGCAGCCACCCAGGGCATTTTGGATGAGCTGCTCGACCAGTTTCTCGATAAGCCCAACAAGGTCGCGCCTCGTGTGCGCATGGCACTTCGTATCTCGGCCTTCGAGATGCTCTACCTGCATACCCCGGGTTGCGTTGCGGTGAGTCAGGGCGTTGAGCTCGTGCGCAGCGGTGCTAAGTCTGCCGCCGGTCTGGCGAACGCCGTGCTGCATAAGGTTGCGGACAACGTCGAGGACTTTGCCACTGCGGCGGATGCCGATGAGTCCGAGCGCCGTTTGGTTCGCCTATCTCGCCTGATGGGCATGCCGCGCTGGCTGTGCGCTCGCATTATGGCGTCGTTCGATACACCCGAGGGCGCGCTCGGCTTTGCCGGCAATCTGGCGCCCGCGCCGCTGGCTTTGCACGAGAATGCCTTTGCAACCAAACCCGATCCGTACATTTCGCAGCTTGTGGCACCCGTGTTCCCGGGTTGCCATGCGCCGGTCGACGCGCAGGCCACGGTTGCGTCGGGTGTGTTTGAGCGCGCAGCTGCCGTGGCCTCGGACCTTAACGCCCAGCTCATCGCTACCGCGGCGACCCGTCCCGGGCGTTGTCTAGAGATTGGCGCCGGTCGTGGCACCAAGACCTATGTGATGATGTGCCAGGCCAAGCGTGCCGGTTACGACCGTCAGCACACCGCACTCGATTTGCACGACCGCAAGTGCGACCAGAATCTCGCACGTCTGCATAAGGCGGGTATTACGGGTGTTCGTACGGTGTCGGGCGATGCCTGCGAGCTCAATGAGGTGCTCACGTCCTTTGACGCGATGCTTGGCGAGCCTGCCCTGTTCGACACGGTGTTTATCGATACTCCGTGCTCGGGCACCGGCACCATGCGCCGTCATCCCGAGATACCGTGGCGTCTGACCGAGAACGACGTTACGACTGAGTTGCCCCGCCTGCAGCTGACGATGCTCAAGGAAGCAGCCGCGCGCGTGGCTGCCGGCGGTGAGCTTATCTATGCCACCTGCTCGGTCTTCGACGAGGAGAACACGCAGGTCGTTGATGCCTTCCTGGCCTCTCCCGAGGGCGCCGGCTTTTCCGTGGCGCCGCTCTCCGAAGCCCAGATTTTGCAGCTCCCCGATTTCGCGCAGGCCAAGAAGCTTGTCTCCGTACGCCAGAACGACCGTGGACTTTTCCAGAGCGTCCCCGCAAACGCCGATTCCTACGATGGCCACTTCTGCGCCAGACTGGTCCGCAAGTAAAACGGATTCCAAGGGTAGCTAATTTGGGACGGGGCTTTTTTAGCTGCCCTGGCCGCCAGTCGGCCAAACATTTGCGTTATCAGCTGGGACAGCTAAAAAAGCCCCGTCCCAAATTAGCTAAAGAGTGGGAAAAATAGCCCCGTTTCATACTTGCTGCTATCAAAAGTAGAGCGGATTACGGGGCAAGATTGGTGATGCCTGACCACAGCAAAAATGGCCTAAATAAAACCGCAGGTAGATGGTTTGTTGAAATTTGCAAATTACCGGAATGGATAGAGGTTGCCAATTCGGCCCCGTAATCCGGCAGGGTTTTGAAATGTTACAAACTTAGCATCAGCCCGAAATCCGATCTAAAGAAAAGTTGCGGTGAAATGGATCCTGTTTGGCCGTTGAAAGGGCTGATTCAGGAACTATTTCACCGCAACTCATCAGGAAGCCTGGGTGTCGGGGTCGCTTGTCGCTAGTGGCTATGCGGGCAGTCGGCACAGCAGCCACTGGTGGCGCTGGTGCTGGACCCGCCACTGCGCTGGTCGGTGTTGTAGAAACCGCTGCCGTCGAACTTAATGCCGCTGGCCGAGAACGTCTTAGATGCCGGGGCGCCGCAGCTGGGGCATACAACCTCGGGAGTCTCGGACATGGGGTGCTCAACCTCAAAAACGTTGCCGCAGCTCGTGCACTTGTATTCGTAGCGCGCCATAATACTTCCTTTTCAGCACAAAGCGGGCAGATCGCTCTGCCCGCAAAAATTCAAACAGCTGTAACTGTACCCCATATCGAGGGTTTTATCACGCTTCGCCCCAGAATCTATGGGTGCTGCGCAGGAGCTTCGCAGTTTTCTCTTCGGCCTCCGCAACGTCTGCCTCTTGTGCCTGCCACGTCCAGTTGCCTGTGGCTACACCCGGCACGTTCATACGTGCGTCATCGCCCAGCCCCAGCACATCCTGCAGCGGCATCATCACCAGGGGGGCATCGCTTGCGAGCGCGTCGCCCATCAGCTTGGCCGCCACCTCAGCACCGCTCGGCTCGTCGCCGCCTGCAAAGGAGCGCGTGCACCAGCCAGCGAGCGTCGAAGTGTCGTGCGTCGAGGTGTACAGGATTTTGCCCGGCGTGGGATGAATTCCGCAGCGAACGTCGTAGTCACTAAACTCCAGTACGTCCATGCCGGGAAAACCGCAGGTCGAAGCCATAGCGCGAACGCCAGGCGTCAGATAGCCCAGATCCTCGGCAATAAAATTGAGCGGACCCAGCTCGTCGTAGGCGGCCTGGAACAGGTCCTTGCCCGGACCGGCAAGCCAGCGGCCGTCAGCACAGGCTTTGCCAGCGGGAATGCTAAAGTAGTTGTGGAAGCCCAGGAAGTGGTCCAGGCGCACGCGGTCGTAGAGCGCGAACGCTCGGCGCAGGCGATCGAGCCACCAGCGATAGCCGCTCTCCCTCATGTGATCCCAGCGGAAGGTGGGGTTTCCCCACACCTGACCTTCGGGCGCAAAGTTGTCGGGTGGCGCACCGGATATCTCGATTGCCTTGCCGGTATCGGACAGCCAGAAGTTCTCGGGCTCGCTCCACGCATCTGCCGAATCGTCCGATACATACATCGGGATATCGCCGATGACCTCGATGCCCTTCTTGTGCGCATAGTTCATGAGCTCGCACCAAGCCAGGTCAAAGCGGTACTGCATGTACGCCTGAAGCTCGGCCTCGTCGTGGAAGCGCTTGTCGTCGATCAGATGCTCGTTGTAGCGCGCGACATCTGCCGGCCAATTGTGGCGCGACTCGCCCTCAAAGTATTTCTTAACGGCCATGTAGACGCAGTACTTCTCGAGCCAATCGGCATTGCGATGTTTAAACGCGGTGTACAGCGGGTCGGCATCTTCGCCACCGTGGGCCTTCCAAGAAGCGAAGTCGGCGGCCAGCTCCTCGTGACTCTCGGGCAGCAGGTCGATGTTACCCGCAAAAGCCGAGGGTCCGGCATAGGGGGAGCGGAAGAAATCCGTCGGGTTGACGGGCAGGACCTGCCAGTAGCGCATGCCCATGGCGGCCAGGTGGTCGATAAAGCGACGCGTGGGTGCGCCGATCGTACCCGGCTTGCCATCGTCAGTCGGCACCGAGGTGATGTGGCATACGACGCCCGCGCCATGATCGAGCGGCTCTTGCAGGCGCCTCTCGGCATGGTGATAGATGATCGAAGAGCCCAGCGGGTACAGGTCGAGCGTAACCGTGCCGTTGTGGATCTCGCACTCGTGACCGCTGATCACGTCGCTCGCACATTCACCGAGCGCTGGAATCGTCACGCGGTGCGAATTGCGCAGGCTGCGATTGACGATAACAGTCGCAGCCTCGCCGTCTTTGCCCGTGCGGGTGTAGGCTAGGACGTCGTCGTTAAGCGCGAAGGCCTTGATCTCGCCGTCAACCATAAACGGCAACGCGCGGCGCAGGGCGGATGCGTTCTTCACGATGGCCAACGTATCGAAATCGTGGAGCTGGTCCTTTGTCGGCAGGGTACGGCGGTTGCCCGGATCGGTGAGGCCCTCCAGGCCGTACTCATCGCCATAATAGATCGAGGGCACGCCGGGGAAGGTCATCTGCATGAGCGTCGCCAACCAAAAGCGCCTCTTGGCCAGGTCCATGGAGTTCTCGTCCAAGCGCCATTTGCTACGCTCGCTCTCGGGTAGCTGCGACTCGTCGGGACCACCGCCGAGCACCGAGATAATGCGCGGACGGTCGTGGCTCGAAAGCAGATTGAGCGCGCAGGCCAGTGCCTCGCGCGGGTAGTTCTCGCGCAGTGTCTCGATGTCCTCGGCAGCCTGATAGGCGTCCTTGTAGCCCATCAAAAAGCCGATGACCATGTCGCGGAAGGGGTAGTCCATGGCGGAATCGAGTTCGGAGCCCTGCAGATAACGGCGCAGATGGCCATAGCTGATCTTGTTGGAAGCGTCCTCCCAGACTTCGCCGAGCAGCAGCGCATCGGGCTTCTCTTCGAGCACGGCGGCCTTGATATCGGCCAGGAAGTCATCGGAAAGCTCGTCGGCCACATCGAGTCGCCAGCCGTGGGCACCGGCGCGCAGCCACTTGCGAATGACGCCGTCCTTGCCCAGAAGCTTTTTACGCACGAGCTCGGAATTCTCGTTGAGGGCGGGCATGTTGCTCACGCCCCACCAGCAGTCATACGAACCGTCCTCGTGGAAGGTAAACGCATCGCGCCACGGGGAGTCCTCGCTCTGCCACGCGCCGACGCCGGGATAGTTGCCGTAGCGGTTAAAGTAGATCGAGTCGTCGCCCGTATGGTTGAAGACGCCGTCCAGGATGATGGAAATGCCGAGCTTCTCGGCCGCCTCGCATAGCTCCGTAAAGTCCTGCTCGGTTCCCAGAATCGGGTCGATCTTGGTGTAATCGGCTGTGTCGTAGCGGTGGTTGCTCGCGGCCTCAAAGATCGGGTTGAGGTAGATGGCCGTAAAGCCCAGCTCGGCGATGCGGGGCAGGTCATTTTGGATACCCTTGAGCGAGCCACCGTAAAAATCCCAGGTCTTGATGGATCTGTCCTCGGCACGCTCGTACACGGGCGGCTCGTTCCAGTCCTCGACCATGCGACGCTGGATTCCCTTACGCGGTTTTTCGACCTCGGCCAGCGTGCGCTCGCGCCAGTTTTCGTCGCGGGCGTAGCGGTCGGGGAAGATCTGGTAGACCATGCCGTGCTCGTACCAGGTGGGACGGTTCTCGCGGTGCTTGTAGACGGTAATCTGGAAGGACGGAACCTCGGCGTAGTTGTATACAACGCCCTCGCCGCCGGTGCGACCCTGCGGCGCACCCAAGCGGACCTCGGACTGGCCTTCGATATTGCATATAAAGCTGTACCATACAAGACAGGGCTCGGCGCAGTTGAGCTCACCGGTAAAGATGCCATCGCCCTTGTGCTCCATGGGGATCAAGGTCTCTCCGATGCCGTCAACCCAGGTGCGCAGGGTGAGCGTTGCCTGGTTGGGGTCGGCATCCTCCAAAATCACCGAAAGCGAAACGGAAGTTCCAGTGGTCACAGCGCCAAAAGGAGTGCGAAACTGCGTCAGGCGGCTGTTGTGTATCAATCTCATAGTACGGTCCAGTTCTATACAATCATGGCCAGCGGGTCATGGGCTTAACGCACAGTGCATAAGTATATCCGTTGCACTTTAGTTGTATAAACTACAGTCGCTCACTATCGGCGAACGGTTGTCCTAGAAAATCGTTTTACCAACTATCCACAGAGAAGGGGCGCCCGGTTGGAGCGCCCCTTGTTTAGGGTTTTTATTAGGTTTTAGATCGTCTGTGGACTAGCGGCGCTTGCGGGTGGCCGTTGCCTTGCGGACGGAGGTCTTCTTGGTCGGAGCCTTTTCCTCGGCTGGAGCGGCGGGGGAGACCGGGGCCTTCTTGGCGGGTTCGGTCTTTGCCGTAGCCTTCGGAGCGGCCTTGACCTCGGCGGCCTTCGGTTCCGGCTCGGCCTTTACTGCGGGTTTGTCCTTGGCTTTAGCCTCTGCCTTGGGAGCGGCTGTCTTGGTCGTAGCCTTTTTGGCCGTTGTCGTGGCGCGCTTGCGTGTGGTGGTCTTGGCGGCCGGCTTTGCCTCGACAGCTGCCTTGGCCTTGGGCTCGGAGGGCGCCTCCTCGACCTTGACGGCGGGCTTTGCAGCAGCCTTCGGGGCCGTCTTCGCGGCGGCCTTCGTCGTAGCAGCCTTGGTCGCCGGCGACTTCGTAGCCGTGGCCTTCTTGGCGGTCGCGGTCTTGGTCGCGGTCGTCTTCTTGGCAGCGGTCTTGGCCGGAGCCTTTGCCGCGGTCTTAGCCTCGGCAGTGGCAGCCTCAGCGGTGGCCTCGGCCTTTACCTCGGGAGCGGCCTCGGCTTCGACGGCCTTCTTGGCAGCGGTGGTCTTGCTCGTAGCGGCCTTCGTGGTCGTGGCCTTCTTAGCCGCCGTCTTGCGGGTCGTCGTCTTCTTGGCGGCAGGCTTCGCCGTGGGCTTTACCTCGCCGTCGTCAGCCGGCTTCTCCTCGGCCTTGGGCTCCTCGGCAGCAGCGGGCTCCTTAACGGGTGCCGCAGGCTCGGCCTCGGCAGCAGCGGGCTCCTTAACGGGTGCCGCAGGCTCGGCCTCAGCGGCAGCCGGCTCCTCCACGGCCGCAGCAGCCTCCACTGCCACCGGCCTCTCAATCTCCGGGTGCATAAAGAAGTACAGGTCCAGATACTTATCGGCCGAACGTGTCCAGCTAAAGTCCTGGCTCATGGCCTGCGTGACCAGCTGATTCCAGGCCCCGCGGTTATCCCAGAACAGGCGAGCCGCGCGGAACACCGCGTCGCCCATCTCGTCGCCGTTAAAGTGACTAAATGAGAAGCCCGTGCCCTCGCCGGTAAACTCGTTGTACGGTTGCACGGTGTCCTTCAGGCCACCGGTCTCGCGCACAATGGGCAGGGTGCCGTAGCGCATGGCGATGATCTGCGACAGGCCACACGGCTCAAACTTCGAGGGCATCAGGAACATATCGGCGGCGGCGTACATGCGCTGCGAAAGCGCCGGGTCAAACTCGATACGCGCCGCCATGGTGCCGGGGTATTTGTACTGGAAGTAGCGCAGTCCGTCCTCGTAGTCGCGGTCGCCGGTACCCAGCACGGCCACCTGAACGCCACCGGACAGGATGCGGTCGAGCGCGTACATGACCAGGTCCATGCCCTTCTGTCGCGTCAGGCGCGTGACCATCACCATAAGCGGGCGGTCGTCGCGAATCTCGAGCCCCAACTCCTCCTGCAGCTTTGCCTTGCATACGGCCTTCCCCGCACGGTCATCAACCGTGTAGTTGGCGGCAATGCGCTTGTCGGTCGCCGGATCAAAACCCACAACGTCAATGCCGTTGAGGATACCCTGCAGAGCGTAGGAACGCTCGCGCAGCACGCCGTCCAGGCCCTCGCCAAACTCGGGCGTCTGGATCTCGCTCGCATAGGTGGGGCTCACCGTGGTGATGGCATCGGCATAGTGCAGCGCGCCCAGCATATAGTTAATGCTGCAGGCGTCACAGCGCAACTGCGTGGCAGCTGCCGGAATATGCGCCACACCCAGTATGTCTTCCATCACGGTATCGCTAAACTGACCCTGGAACGCCACATTGTGGATCGAGAACACGGTCTTGACGCGGTCGTACAGCGGCAGGCCTTGGTAGAACTCTCGCAAGAACACGGGCGCCAGCGCCGTCTGCCAGTCGTTGCAGTGCAGGATGTCGCACTCAAAGCCTTCGGGCAGGTGCTGCAGGCTCTCGGTGATGGCCTTGGAGAAAAACGCGAAGCGCTCGCCGTCGTCAAAGAAGCCGTAGGGATAGTCGCGCGCAAAGTAGTGCTCGTTGTCCACGAACATATAGGTGACGCCGTCGTGCTCGAGCTTCTCCAACCCGCAGTACTCGTTGCGCCAGCTCAGGCTCACGTAAAAGTCGGTAAAGTGCTCCATCTGCGCCTTGTACTCGTCCTTGATGGTGGCGTACTTGGGCACCATCACAATGACTTCGGCGCCAGCGCGCACGAGTGCCGCAGGCAGCGAGCCCGCCACGTCACCCAAGCCACCGGTCTTAACAAACGGCGCGCACTCTGCCGAGGCAAACACGATCTGCATCTTTTTGCTGGTTTGTGCCATTTTGTCTCCCATGTTGCAATTCGAGAATAGTCGCCTGGCGCTAACCGGGCGACTATTCTACAAGTTACGTGCGATTATGTGGTGCCAACGTTAACGAGCGATGGTGGTATCGGAAGTTAACGGAGCCTTGCCCAGCACCAGGATGTTCTCGGGCGTACCGCGAAGCTCGGTGTTGGTGGGAACCACGTTGTTCTTGTCCAAGATGGCGTTCTCAACACGGGCGCCGCTCTTGATGATGCAGCTCTGGTTGATGATCGAGTTGGTCACCGAGGCGCCTTCCTCGATCACAACGCCGCGCGACAGAATCGAGTTGCGCACGGTGCCCTTGATGATGCAGCCGGCCGAGATGATCGAGTTGCAGGCGTGGCTGCCGGTCGCGTAACGCGAAGGCGGCACGTCGTGGGCCTTGGTCAGGATCGGACGCTCGGGGTCAAAGAGCTGATCGGCAACGGTCTGGTCGAGCAGGTCCATGCTGCGACGATACAGCGATTTCTCGCTAAACACGCCCACGACCTCGCCCTTGTACTTGTAGCTGCACACGTCGATGTTGCCAAAGTCGCCCTGGAGTGCCTCGAGCAGGTCCAGATAGTCGGCGGCTTGGTAGTGGTCGATGATCTGGAGCAGCGTCTCGCGGTTGACGATGCAGCAGTCCATAGAGGCGTTGTCGCCGTACGCGACGCCGGCGCTTACGCCCGTCAGGCGGCCGTTCTCGTTGATATCGAGCTTGGTCTCGTCTTCGATGTTGTGCGTGGCCTTGCAGTACACCACGGTCATCTGGGCACCGGATTTCTCGTGCGCCTCGATAATGGTGTTGAGGTCCATGTTAAAGATGACGTTGGTGCCCATCATCACAACATAGGGCTTGTCCGAGCGCTGGAACAGCGTCTTGTTGGAGATGATGTCGCGGAGCAAGAAGCGCATGCCGCCCTTGGTGGTGCCATACGCGTTGCCGGGCACCATGAACAGGCCGCCGTTCTTGCGGTCCAGGCCCCAGTCCTTGCCCGAGCCCACGTGGTCGATCAGCGAGCGGTAGTTGCCCGGCATGACAACGCCGACGGTCTTAATGCCGGCATTCATCATGTTGGACAGCGGAAAGTCGATCAGGCGGTAGCGGCCCAAAAACGGAACGGATGCGATGGGGCGATCCTTGAGCAGCACGCTGCCGTAGGTCGAAGAGTAGTTAGCGGTGATATAGCCGATGGCCTTGCGATTGATCATCGGATCATTCCCCCTTCCCGACAACGACGTCATTTCCAACGACGGCCGTATCCTTGGTGGTATCGACAGAGCCGAGCTTCACGCCCTCTTCGACCGTGGAGTTCTCGCCCAAAATAGCGCGGCAAATGTGCGCGCCGCTCTTAACGTGCGCACCCGGCAGCAGCACGGAGTCCTCGACCACGGCGCGCTCCTCGATGATGACATCGGTCGAAAGGATCGAGTGGCGAGCGGTGCCGTAGATCTTGCAGCCATTGGAGACCAGGCAGTCGTCCAGGCGACCGTCCGGGCCAATGTAGTGCGGCGGACGCGTGGTGATGTTGGACATGATGGGGAAGCTCTTGTCAAACAGATCGAACTCGGGGTTGTTGCCCAGCAGGTCCATCGAGGTCTCGTGGAAGCTGGCGATGGTGCCAACATCCTTCCAAAAGCCGTGGAACTCGTAGCTGTACAGGCGCTTGTTCTCGCCGAGCAGCTTGGGGATGATGTCCTTGCCAAAGTCGTGGCTCGAGCGCTGGTCCAGAGCGTCCTCCTCGAGCGCCTTGATCAGCACGTCGGCCGAGAAGATGTAGATGCCCATGGACGCGAGGTTCGAATCGGGCTTCTCGGGCTTCTCCGTGAACTTGGTGATGCGGCCGTCCTCGGGGTCGGTGGTCAGGATGCCAAAGCGGCTGGCCTCCTCCCACGGCACGGGCATAACGCTCACCGTGAGGTCGGCGTTGTTCTCAATGTGCGTCTTGAGCATCTTGCGGTAGTCCATGCGATACAGATGATCGCCCGAAAGAATCAGGACGTATTTGGGGTCGTTGGACTTGATGTAGTCGAGGTTCTGCGTGATGGCGTCGGCCGTGCCCGCATACCATGCGCCACCGGTTTGCGTTTCGTACGGCGGCAGGATCGACACGCCACCGTCGCGGCTGTCCAGATCCCACGCCTCGCCAGAGCCCACGTAGGCATGCAGCAGATAGGGACGATACTGCGTCAGAACGCCCACCGTGTCGATGCCCGAATTGGAGCAGTTGGACAGCGAAAAGTCGATAATGCGGAACTTGCCACCAAAGCTAACCGCCGGTTTAGCGATCTTTTGGGTGAGTGCCCCCAATCGGCTTCCCTGTCCTCCTGCGAGGAGCATCGCGATGCATTCTTTCTTACTCATCGGTTTCTCCTTCTGTCATCGATGTTCCTAAACCCATTAGCGACGGGCGCGGCGCTCGGTCGCGCCCGTCGAGTAATGCCGTGCGGCAAAGGGAACTCGCGGCCTTTAAGCGTGCCAGATCTCGTCGCGGTACTCGCGAATGGTGCGGTCGCTCGAGAACCAGCCGCTCGAGGCGGTGTTGAGCAGCGCCTTGCGGTTCCAGGTCTCCTGGTCGCCATAGCTGCCCGTGAGCTTCTCCCATGCATCCACGTAGCTGCGGAAGTCTGCCATGACCAGGTCGGGGTCGTTGTTGTTCATAAGCTCGTTGTAGATGCTCTCAAAGTTGCCCGAAAGGCCGGCAAACGTGTTGTCCTTGAGCTCATCCATCACACGGCCCAGACGTTCGCGATCATTGTTGAGCGTATCCCACGCAAAGTAGCTGTTCGATGCCCAGAGCTGCTCGACCTCGGGAGCGGTCAGGCCAAAGATCGCCTCGTTCTCGCGGCCGGCCAAATCGGCGATTTCGATGTTGGCGCCGTCGAGGGTGCCCAGCGTAATGGCGCCGTTCATCATGAGCTTCATGTTGGACGTGCCCGAGGCCTCCTTGCCAGCTGTGGAAATCTGCTCCGAAATCTCGGCGGCAGGGTAGATGAGCTGGGCGTTGCTCACGCGGAAGTTGGGGATAAAGCAGACCTTCATGACTTCGTTGACGCGCGGGTCGTTGTTGATGACCTCGGCCACCGAGTTGATCAGGCGGATGGTCTCCTTGGCAAAGGTGTAGCTCGAGGCGGCCTTGCCGCTAAAGATAAAGGTCGTCGGTGTCACGTGGAAGTTGGGATTGGCGATGCGACGGTTGTAGATGTCCATCACCTTCATGATGTTCATGAGCTGGCGCTTGTAGGCATGAAAACGCTTTACCTGAACATCGAAGACGGTGTTGGGGTCAATAACCAGACCGGTCTCTGCCTTAACGTAGGCGGCAAGACGCTCCTTGTTGGCGCGCTTGGAGGCACCCACGGCCTTCAGGAACTCGGTGTCGTTCTGAAAACCTTTAAGTTTCTCCAGCTCAAAGGCATCCTTCAGCCAGCCGTCGCCAATGGCCTCGGTCACGAGCTTGGCGTAGGTGGGGTTGGCCTCGGCAAAGAAGCGACGGTGCGAGATGCCGTTGGTCTTGTTGTTGAACTTCTCGGGCGTCAGGGCATAGAAGTCCTTGAGCACATTGTTCTTGATGATATCGGAGTGAATCTTGGCCACGCCGTTGACGCTGTGGCTGCAGATCACGGACAGGTTGGCCATGCGAACCTCGCCGTCCCATAGGATGGCGGTCTGGCGCAGACGCTCCTGCCAGCCCTCCTGCGTAGTATCGAACGACTCATGCCAACGACGGCTGATTTCGTCGATGATCTGGTACACACGGGGGAGGAGCTTGGAGAACGTGCCGATGGGCCACTTCTCCAGGGCCTCGGGCAGGATGGTGTGGTTGGTGTAGCTCACGACCTGCGTCACGATGTTCCAGGCGTCATCCCACTCGAGCTTCTTCTCGTCGATGAGGATGCGCATGAGCTCGGGGCCGCACATGGCGGGGTGCGTATCGTTGGTGTGGATGGCCACAAACTGCGGCAGCAGCTCCCAGTTCGCGCCGTGTTCCTTCTCAAAGGTGTCGAGCAGGCTATAGATACCGGCCGAGACAAACAGGTATTCCTGCTTCAGACGCAGCAGACGGCCGTGCTCGCCGGCGTCGTTGGGGTAGAGGATGGCGCTGATAGCCTCGGCCTCGGCGCGCTCGGCGTCGGCCAGGGCGTAGTCGCCGCGGTTGAAGGCCTCCAGATCGAAGTGCTCCTCGACCGGCTCAGCGGCCCAGACGCGCAGCTTGTTGACGGTCTCGCCGGCATAGCCCACCACGGGGATGTCATAAGGGACGGCCAGGATGTCCTGCGTGTCCACGGTTCGATAGAACGTGCGGCCGTTCTCCTCAAAGCCCTCGACGCGGCCACCAAACTTAATGGTCACGGCCTTGTCCTGACGACGGACCTCCCAGGGATAGCCGTTGGTGAGCCACTCGTCGGTGGTTTCGACCTGGCTGCCGTTGACGATCTCCTGTTTAAACAGGCCGTAGCGGTAGCGCATGCCGTTGCCGTAGCCGGCAATGCCCTCGGCTGCCATGGAATCCAGGAAGCATGCGGCCAGACGACCCAGGCCACCGTTGCCCAGCGCCGGATCGGGCTCCTGGCTCTCGATGACGGACAGGTCAAGGCCCATATCGTCGAGCGCCTCGGCGACCATGTCGCGCACGCCAAAGTTGAGCAGGTAGTTGTCAAGCAGGCGGCCGATCAAAAACTCGATCGAGAAGTAGTACACGCGCTTCTTGCCCTCGGCTGCCGCACGGGCGTCGCTCTTGGTGGCAACGGTGCGGGCCTTCTCGGCCACGAGCTTGGCCAGGGCGTTAAAGCGATCCAGGTCGCTGGCGGCCTCGACGTTCTTGCCGCTAATGCTCATGACGGCATCGCGATAGAGCTCGGTAAACTCCTGCTTGTTGTCGAAGATCTTATTCATACGTTCCTTTCCCCCGGGGATGTTTCTCCCGGAACGGTTGTGACTTGTATCCTACGCCCCGCTGGGGCGGGTAATTACAGCTGTAACGGCTTTGTTACGCATCCTTAGGTGACGACTTAACAGAAGCAGACTTGGCTTTGGTGGCGGCTTTTTTGGCAGCCGGCTTCTTGGTCGCGGTAGCCTTGGCAGCGGGCTTTGCGGCGGCCTTAGCCTTGGCCTTGGTCGTCGTAGCCTTCGCCTTGGCCGGAGCCTTCTTGGCGGCCGCTGGCTTGGGCTTCACCGAGGACGCACGCTTGCGGGTCGCCTTCTTGGGCTCCTCGACCACGGGCGGCTTATAGCTGCTGGGGCCGCGACGCTTAAGCACCACGCCTGCCAGGCTGGGCACCTTAATCTCGATGGAGTCCATCTGCCCGTTCCAGGGATAGGGCTCGCTCGAGCAGGTGTAGGGCTCCTCGCCAGCATAGCCGCTGCCGCCAAACTCGGGACGGTCGGAGTCAAAGATGACCTCCCAGTCGCCCTCACGCGGCACGCCCACACGGAAGCTCTCGTAGGCCGCCGGGTCAAAGTTGATCAGGATCACGAGGTCGTCATCGACGTTTTCGCCCTGACGCACAAAGCTCACGATGGACTGTTTGGAGTTGTCCGCGTCGATCCAGGTAAAGCCGTCGTCATTGTAACCGCGCTCGTACAGGGCGGGCTCGGCGGTATACAGGTGGTTGAGCGCCTTAATGAACGCCTGATGGTGTGCATGGGTCTCATACTGCTCGGTCAAGAACCACTGAATAGATTCGTAGTAGCGCCACTCGATAAACTGGCCGATCTCGTTGCCCATAAAGTTGAGCTTGGCACCGGGGTGCGTCATCTGGTAGAAGGCGAGCGTGCGCAGGCCGGCAAACTGGCGCCACCAGTCACCCGGCATGCGGCCGATGAGCGAGCACTTGCCGTGCACGACCTCGTCATGGCTGAGCGGGCAGATAAAGTTCTCGGTAAAGGCGTACATGATGGAGAACGTGAGCAAGCCATGGTTGCCGGGGCGCCACGGAAAATCGGTCTGCATGTAGTGCAGGGTGTCGTTCATCCAGCCCATGTCCCACTTGTAGTGGAAGCCCAGGCCGCCGTCCTGCGGCGGATAGGTCACAAGCGGCCACGCGGTGGACTCCTCGGCCATCATCATCACGTCGGGGTAGTGCGCCTCAACAGCGCAGTTGACCTGACGGATAAACGCGCTGGCGTCCAGGTCCTCCTCGGTACCGTACTTGTTGAACTTCTTTTGGCCAGGATCGTCAATGCCAAAGTTGAGGTACAGCATGCTGGACACGCCGTCCATGCGAATGCCGTCCACATGGAAGTTCTCGATCCAGTACAGCACGTTGGAGACCAAGAAGGAGCGGACCTCGCCGCGGGCGAAGTCAAACTTGTGCGTGCCCCAGTTGGGGTGAATCTCATGCTCAAACAGCATGTGGCCGTTAAAGGTGGCAAGGCCGTGGGAGTCGGCGCAAAAACCGCCGGGTACCCAGTCCATGATTACGCCGATGCCCGCCTCGTGGCATGCATCGATAAAGTGCATGAGCTGCTGCGGGTTGCCGTAGCGCGACGTGGCGGCAAAGTAGCCAGTCGTCTGGTAGCCCCAGGAGCCATCGAAGGGGTGCTCCATAAGCGGCATGACCTCGATATGCGTGTAGCCCATATCGCGCACGTAGTCCACGAGCTCCACCGACAGGTCGTCGTAAGTGTAAAACTCGCCGCGCTGCGCAGGGAAGGGGTCCATGGGACCGGGGTAGTTGCCGTACTCGTCCGGCTCGCCCTGTGGCTCGTCTCCGTGGCGCTTCCACGAGCCGATATGCACCTCGTAGATGTTGAGCGGCTGCGACATGTGGTTGTGGCCGGCGCGGCGCTTGAGCCACGCGGCGTCGTTCCACTGGTAGCCATCGAGGGTCCACAGCACGCTCGCCGTTCCCGGAGGGCACTCGGCCTTAAAGGCGTACGGATCGGCCTTGTAGAGCTTTTCGCCCTCGTTGGTCTCGATGAGGTATTTATAGAGCTGGCCCTGCTCGGCTCCAGGAATAAAGCCTTCCCAGATAGCGCTCGTGTGTACGGGCACCAGCGGGTTGGCTTGTTCGTCCCAATTGTTGAATTCACCGATAACGTGGACGCTCTTAACGTCGGGCGCCCAAACGCAAAAACGCCAGCCGCGCGTGCGCTGCTGCGTGTCGGGATGCGCGCCCATCTTTTCCCAGCTGCGCTCCCACATTCCAATGCCAAACAGATAGACATCGTCCTTGGTGAGCTCCGGTGCGTGCGGGGCGGCTTTACGGGTAGCGGGCTTTTTGGTTGCTGGCTTTAGCTTTGTATCGCTCACGTTTGATCCCATCATGACGCGGCAGCGTGTTGCCTTGGTGACTAGATGCGAAAGGTCCAAGGCTGCACGAATCGAAGGGACGGCGATAGCTCTATGAGTCGTCCCACCTCGCGTGCACGGTGGAACTTTCGGCAAAAACTACAATAACACCTGTCCGTTACTTTTATGGACGAAAGTGGATTTACGGTGGCGTTTAATCGGTGAGCGCCATGTTTATGCCACTGACAGAATTGCGATGGTAAAACTCTTGACAGTTTTACCAATTAGGGTTTTCAAGATATTTAGATTTACGTTTGGTAAAACGTTTTTAGCAGGTTGTTTACCATTTGACATTGAAAGGTTTGCGAATGAACCACACAGCCGCCTCTAATGTTGCTTTTATTTTTGATTGCGACGGCACACTGGTAAATAGCACCCCCGTTTGGGACTATGCGTCGCCCGAACTATTGCGGCGTCACGGCATTGATGTAACGATTGACGATTTTGCCCAGTTTGAGCATTTGTCGCTCGAGGACGAGTGCCAGGCCTACCACGACACGTGGGGCATTGGCGAAAATGGCGAGGAGCTGTATCGCGAGCTGAGCGACATCCTGATCGATGGCTACTCCAAGGTGCCGCCGCGCGAGGGGCTCCTGGCGTTTTTGGAGCAGGCGAAATTGGCCGGCATTGCTATGTGCGTGGCCACATCCACGCCGGCCGAGCTGGTGCAGTCCGCACTCGCGGGTGCGGGGCTCGACGCCTATATGGAGTTTATTACCACGACGGGCGAGGCGGGCCGCTCCAAGCAGTTCCCCGATGTGTACGAGCTGGCGCTGCGCCGCCTGGAAGGGCGCCACGGGCACAAGTTTGAGCGCGCGTGGGTGTTTGAAGACGCCGTCTTTGGCCTTAAGAGCTCTGGCGCTGCAGGCTTTAAGCGCGTGGGCATTTATGACCCGCACGGCCGTATGGAGCGCGACGAGGTTCGCGACAACTGCGACATCTTTATCGATAGCTATGAGGACCTGGATTTGGCCCGCGTGCTTTCGTTTGAGGGCTAGGCGAGGGCCGTGGCTTGCAAAGTATTAGTTGTTTGCGGCTCACCGGTGGTGGCGAGCGCGGATCTGATGCGTCGACTAGCGGTGGAGTGCGACCACGTTGTCGCCGTGGACCGCGGGCTCGACGCGCTGCTGGGCGCCGGCCTGGGCTGCGACGTGTATGTAGGAGATGCCGACACGGTGAGCGACACCGGTCGCACGTTGGTCGATGCTGCCGAGGCCTTTGAGGTTGAGCGCCACGACCCCTACAAGGACTATACCGATCTGGCACTTGCGCTCGATTCCGTCCGCCGTCGCTGGCCGGGTGCCGAGGTGGTTGCGACCTGCGCCACCGGCGGTCGCCCCGACATGGCCCTGTCTGTGTTAGGGCTACTGGCAGGCTATGCGGACGCCCCCGTCTGGATCGAAGAAGACGAAGTGACAGCCAGATTCCTGCACCAGGACGAGACCTGGACCATCGAGGGTGCCGAGGGCAAAACGTTCTCCATCATCGCCATAGCCCCCAACACAGAAATAAGCGAACACGGCCTAGAGTGGGAGCTAGACCACAGCCCCCTCGGCCTGCTAGCCGACACCGGCATCAGCAACATAGTAAGATCCACCGCAAAGATCGAAGTTCACTCTGGCACTGCAATAGCGTATTTGTTGCGTGAGGGTTTTATCGGGACTGAGGGCGAGTAGGCAATCGCCGCGTGAGGGTTTTATCGGGACGGCGGGCGAGCAGGCAATCGCCGCGTGAGGGTTTTATCGGGACGGCGGGCGAGCAGGCAGTCGCCGCGTGAGGGTTTTATCGGGACGGTGGGTTAATTAGCTGGTTTTGGCTAAGCCAAAACCAGCTAATTCAGCCCCGTCCCAGGAAAACCCGTAAGAAAAAGTTTCAACAAAAATCTCTTGCATCAAGCAAAACATTCCCCTATAGTATCTCCTCGTCACGGGGGCGTAGCTCAGCTGGGAGAGCGCTTGACTGGCAGTCAAGAGGTCAGGGGTTCGATCCCCCTCGTCTCCACCATCGTGAATGCAAAGGCCTTCGTAAAACCGAAGGCCTTTTTTCATACCTGTCCACACTACAAACCAAAGTGACGCTCGCATCAACCTGTAAAAAGTTGCGCAATTACCTCCCCGTTTTGTACAAAGTTTGTTAGTCAAAACATAATAGTTTGAGCAATTCACGCCGCCAGTAATACATCTCAGGCAGTGCTCACCAACCAACACACCCCTATAAACCTGCGGTAATGTGTGCAAGGCGGCACAATATCCCCCATAACCACGGCAAGTAACCAATATGTTGCTCAAAACACCCCAAAACGTATGGGCTACCTGCTGTGCTAGGATAACTAACATTACATGGGTTCAACTGTGTTCACGGCTCCAGCAAGCCGCAAAGCACAGGGTCGATCAGCATCCGGCCGTAACGGCGGTGCCAGAAAAACCACGAGCTCCAATACCGTCGTCATGCGTATCGCATCGAAAGGCTTTGTTTTTGTCTACGGGCAAGGCGTTCTTTCGATTCGATATTCCATGACTCATCGCAGCAGTCCTACAGCTGTTTGCGTGCGATTCAGTTTTGTTCCCGCTTGACTGGATCGCACGCAGGCAGCTGGGGTCGCGGTCATTTTGCGATACACGTCCGCGACTCTAGCAACTGCACTTATACATACCGTTCACGGTGGGGCAGAGCCACGCGCTTGTCTAACTGGGCTCAGGGTTTGAATATGGAGCGCCTTCGCGCACAAGCGCCCTGGCGAAGCCATACCTAAACCCCGTGAGCCACACGTAAGACAGCAAGGGGGTGGTGCTCGTGTGGTATGTGATTCAGGTCATTAATGGTCGCGAAGATGTAATGCGCGAGCGCATTGAGCGCATGGTGCCGGCTGGCAACATTCAGGAGCTCTTTTATCCCCAATTTCAAACCGAGATCAAGGTACACGGCGAATGGGTCAACACGACCAAGCCGCTCTTTCCCGGTTACCTTATCTGCGATACGGCAGATCCCCGCACCGTGCAACAGTATCTGCTGCGCATGGACGACTTTGCCCGGGTGCTATCCCAGGACGGTCAGTTTGTGCCGCTGGCAAAAGAAGAGGTCCAGCTTATTGGCAGCTTTACTCATGCGGGAGACCGCGTTGTGCCCATGAGCGAGGCCTTAAAGGACGGCGACCAGGTCGTAGTGACGGCAGGTCCGCTGCTGGGCCACGAAGGCCTTATCAAATCCATTAACAGACGCAAGAGCACTGCTTATTTGGAGCTCGACCTGTGTGGCCGACGCGTAACTACGCGCGTTGGCCTTGCCGTGCTTTCGGCCGATCAGCGCGCAATGCGAAACCTTAAAAAGGCGATCGCCTAACTACGGGCGACTGTTTAACGGGACAGGGAGGATCCCCGGGGGCGGGGACGTAGGCTAAGAGAGAATGTATTTAATGGGCGAAATCAAAACTGCTGCACTGTTGCTGTTTATCACTGCTCTGGTGGTGACGTTGTTTACGGTGCCACTTGCGTCAAAGATTGCATGGAGGGTCGGCTCGGTTGATTATCCGAGCCGACGTCGTGTAAATACCAAGCCTACTCCGCGAATGGGCGGGATTGCTGTAATGCTTGGCATGGCAGTTTCCTTCCTCGTTTGGGTCTTGGCTGCTCCTTCTCTTGGTATGCCTTCTACAATTCAAGTTTTGTCTTCCAATGGGGTAAATCCTTTGGGAGTGGCTGTGGCTATAGCGGCAATGTTTACCGTTGGCGTTGTCGACGACGCAATTCAACTTACTGCTCTCAATAAGTTTTTCTGGCAGATTGTTGCCGCTTGCATTGCTGTTGCATCGGGTGTTGTTATTGGCCAAATTGCAAGTCCGCTATATGGTGGCTATCTCGATCTTGGCATCTTTGCCTATCCACTCACAGTTATTTTCCTGGTTTCCTTCGCCAATATCATTAACTTAATTGATGGCGTTGATGGCCTCGCGTCAGGAATTACTGCTGTTTGCAGTGCCGCACTATTTGCTATGGCGGTTTTGACCCTCCGTTTTGAAACCGCCGCTTTGGTTGCCGCTCTTTTCGGTGCAACGCTTGGCTTTTTACGCTGGAATTTTAACCCTGCAAAAATTTTCCTTGGAGATTCGGGCTCGCTACTTCTTGGATTCTCCCTGGGCTTGGCTGTCATGCTGCTTAATACGGGCCATACTACCCTCTCGATGATCCTTGCTCCGATTGTTATGGTCGGTGTCCCCATTCTGGATACCTTTGCTGCAATTGTTCGCCGGTCTCGTGTCGGAGTTAGTATCGGTACGCCCGATAAGGGACATATTCACCACCGACTTCTCAAACGTGGCTTTGGGCAAAAGGCTCTAGTTGCAATCATATATGCCATTACTGCCCTGCTGTGTGTGTTTGCATTCATCATTACCCAGGTCCCGCTCATCTGGAAGCTGCTTATCTTTGTTGTCTTGGCCGCGCTCGCAATTCTTTTGGGCGTGTATCTGCAGATGTTCGTTCCTGTTGTGCGTAGGAGATTTGATCCGGAGACTGGCGAAAACGAAGTTGTTCCCATCAATGAAGTTGACGAGTCCGAGGATTATACAAAGGACGAAATTGCCTCTGCACTTGTTGGTGCGGTCGATGTCGATAAGGTCTCTGCCGGTCCCTCATTTAAGACCGAGCGTCCTCTGCGTGTTTTGGCTGTTAGCCAGCATTATTGGCCTGAGCCGTTTGCTATTGCCGATGTCTGTGAGGGACTTGCCGCCATGGGCCATGAGGTTACGGTGCTCACTGGCACCCCAAATTATCCTGATGGCGATATCTATCCTGGTTATGAGCGCGGTGCTCGCGGCAGTCAGGAGCGCAACGGCGTTCATATTAGACGTGTTGAAATCATTCCTCGTGGACGTGAAATTTGGCAGCGAGTGATCAATTACTACAGCTTTAGCTCTAGGGCTACTAAAGAAGCTCTTAGGATGAATGCAGAGTATGACGTTGTCCTTTCGTTCCAGACTTCACCCGTTATGATGGCAAGACCTGCACTTGCATACGGTGAAAAGCATAACGTGCCTGTTCTTTTGTGGTGTCAAGATCTCTGGCCCGAAAGTCTGACTGTTGGCAACATCAAGCGTACGTCCCTCATTTTTAAAGGCTATGCACGGGTTTCTCGCAAGATTTACAACGCTGCCACCGTTTTGGCTGTTACATCTAGAAACTTTAGCGACTACTTTAAGTCCGTTCTAAAAATGAATCGTGATACGGTCTATCTTCCGCAATATGCAGAGGATATCTTCAATGAAGAGGCTCCTAAGCGTTCAGAGTATGATTCCGCAAAAGTAAATCTAACTTTCGCTGGCAACGTCGGAATTGCTCAGGCTGTGAATACATTTGTAGAAGCCGGTCACTATCTTGAAGGCGACCCGAGATTTGCACTGCACGTTGTGGGTTCCGGCTCTGAACTTGAGACTCTTAAGAGATATAAGAGTGAGATTGGTGCTTCGTGCGTTGAATTCCATGGGCGCCATCCTTTGGCTGAGATGCCGTCGTTCTATGGCTCAAGCGACGCAATGGTTGCCACTTTTGCCAACAATTCGATTCTCGGCTATACGCTCCCCAGAAAAGTTACGTCCTATATGGCGGCCGGAAGGCCTATTTTGGGCACCGTGACCGGCGAAGCCCGTCATGTGATCGAAGAGGCTGGATGTGGTCTGTGCTGTGATCCAGAAGATCCTGAGGGCCTCGCCTCTATCTGCAGGCAGTTTGCCGATATGTCACCCAGTCAGCGCGAGGAGATGGGTAGGCGCGGAAGACGTTATTACGAAGAGCATTTTGCAAAAGACAGCTTCTACACGATTCTCGAGAAGGAGCTTCAGGCTATGAAGGATGGCAAAAATGAATAACTGCGGCGGTACGTTCACTGGTAAGACCCTCATGATCACGGGCGGCACCGGCTCGTTCGGCAACACCGTACTTAAGCACTTCATGAACACCGACCTGGCCGAGATCCGCATCTTCTCCCGCGACGAGAAGAAGCAGGACGACATGCGCCACCGCCTGCAGGAGAAGTCGCCCGAGCTCGCCTCCAAGGTGCGCTTCTTCATAGGCGACGTCCGCAACGCCCAGAGCGTGCGGGACGCCATGCACGGCGTGGACTACATCTTCCACGCCGCTGCCCTGAAGCAGGTGCCCTCCTGCGAGTTCTTCCCCATGGAGGCCGTGCGCACCAACGTCATCGGCACGGACAACGTCCTGCACGCTGCCATCGACGAGGGCGTGGACCGCGTAGTGTGCCTTTCCACCGACAAGGCCGCATACCCCATCAACGCCATGGGCAAGTCCAAGGCCATGATGGAGTCCATCATCTACGCCAACGCCCGCAACGGCGCCGGGCGCACCACCATCTGTTGCACCCGCTACGGCAACGTCATGTGCTCGCGCGGCTCTGTCATCCCGCTTTTCATCGACCGCATCCGAAAGGGCGAGCCGCTCACGGTCACCGACCCCAACATGACACGCTTCCTCATGAACCTGGACGAGGCCGTCGACCTGGTGCAGTTCGCCTTCGAGCACGCCAACCCCGGCGACCTGTTTATCCAGAAGGCGCCGGCCTCCACGATCGGCGACCTCGCCGAGGCCGTGCAGGAGGTCTTCGGCCGCGTGGGCACCCAGGTGATCGGCACCCGCCACGGCGAGAAGCTCTTCGAGACCCTCATGACCCGCGAGGAGCGCCTGCGCGCCGAGGACATGGGCGGCTACTACCGCGTGGCCTGCGACTCTCGCGACCTGAACTACGACAAGTTCGTCGTGGACGGCGAAGTGGAGACCCAGGCAGACGAGTCCTACACCTCCCAAAACACCGAGAGGCTCGACGTGGAGGGCACCATCGCCAAGATCAAGACCGCCGAGTACGTGCAGCTGGCCCTGGAGGGCCGCGAGCACGAGGCGGTGCAGTAGGGTGCGCGTCCTCGTCACCGGCGCCAGGGGCTTCGTCGGGAGGAACCTCTGCTGCGCGCTGAAGAACATCCGCGACGGCAAGGACCGCCGCGCGAAGTACCAGTCACTCTTTCCCCTTGAGGTCATGGAGTACGACATCGATTCGACTCCTGGGGAACTAGATGCGTACTGTTCCCTCGCCGACTTCGTCTTCAACCTGGCGGGCGTCAACCGCCCCAAGGACCAGGCGGAGTTCATGGAGGGCAACTTCGGGTTCGCCTCCACGCTGCTCGAGACGCTCGAGCGCCACGGGAACACGTGCCCCGTCATGCTCTCCAGCTCCGCGCAGGCGAGCCTGTCCGGCCGCTTCGAGGGCTCCGTATACGGCGAGTCGAAGCTCGCGGGCGAGGGCCTCTTCCGCGAGTACTCCGAGAGGACCGGCGCCCCGGTGCTCATCTACCGCTTCCCCAACCTCTACGGCAAGTGGTGCCGCCCGCGCTACAACTCCGCCGTGGCGACCTTCTGCGACGCCATCGCCAACGGCCGCCCCTACACCGTGAACGACCCCAGCGTGGAGCTGGAGCTCCTCTACATCGACGACCTGGTCGACGAGATGCTGGGCGCCCTGGTGGGCGAGGAGCACCGCTGCGGCTACGAGGGCCTCGAGCGCGTCGACGGTGACGGGTTCTGCTACGTCCCGGAAACCGACGTGAAGTCCCTGGGCGAGATCGTCTACCTGCTGGATACTTTCCGCGACAGCCGCGAGACGCTCTCGGTGCCCGACCTTTCCGAGGGCTCCTTCTCCAAGAAGCTCTGGAGCACGTTCCTGTCCTACTACGAGCCGGGCAACTTCGCCTACGGCCTCAGGCCCAACACTGACGACCGCGGCTCGTTCACGGAGTTCCTGCGCACGCCTGAGCGCGGGCAGGTCTCCATCAACGTCTCGAGGCCCGGGATCACTAAGGGCAACCACTGGCACATGAGCAAGTGGGAGAGGTTCCTGGTGGTCTCCGGCACCGCCTCCATCAAGCTGAGGAAGGTGGGGGAGGACGCCGAGGGCAACCCGTTCCCCGTTGACGAGTACGTGGTGAGCGGCCCCGACATGCGCGTGGTTGAGATGATCCCCGGCTACACGCACTCCATCACCAACCTGTCCGACACGAAGGACCTCGTGACGGTCATGTGGGCCAACGAGCCCTTCGACCCCGAGAACCCCGACACCTACTACGAGGAGGTCTAGCCGCATGGGCAAGGACTATTCCGATATCGCATTCAAGGACGACGGCCGCCTGAAGCTGTTGATCATCGTGGGCACCCGCCCCGAGGTCATCCGCCTGTCCGAGGTCATCAAGAAGTGCCGCCGCCATTTCGACTGCCTGCTGGCGCACACCGGGCAGAACTACGACTACACCTTGAACGGCATCTTCTTTCGCGACCTGGAGCTCGCCGACCCCGACGTCTACCTGGACGCCGTGGGCGCCGACCTCGGCGAGACGGTGGGCAACATCATCGCCGCGAGCTACAGGCTCATGGTCCAGGTTCAGCCCGAAGCGCTGCTGATCCTGGGCGACACCAACAGCTGCCTGTCCGCCATCGCGGCCAAGCGCCTGCACATCCCCATCTTCCACATGGAGGCGGGCAACCGCTGCAAGGACGAGTGCCTGCCCGAGGAGACCAACCGCCGCATCGTCGACGTGATCTCCGACGTCAACCTGGCCTACTCCGAGCACGCACGCCGCTACCTCAAGGATACCGGCTGCGCCCCGGAGCGCACCTACGTCACGGGATCTCCCATGGCCGAGGTCCTTCGCGCCAACCTGGAGAAGATCGAGGCCTCGGACATCCTCTCTAAGCTCGGCCTTGAGCCCAGGCGCTACATGCTGCTCTCGGCGCACCGCGAGGAGAACATCGACACCGAGGCCAACTTCACGAGCCTGTTCACCGCGATCAACGCGCTGGCGGAGAAATACGACATGCCGATCCTGTACTCCTGCCACCCGCGCTCCCGCAAGCGCCTGGAGGCCACCGGCTTCAAGCTCGACCCGCGCGTTCGCATGCACGAGCCCATGGGCTTCCACGACTACAACTGCCTGCAGATGAACGCCTTCGCGGTTGTCTCCGACTCCGGCACCCTGCCCGAGGAGTCCAGCTTCTTCGCGAGCGTCGGGCGCCCGTTCCCGGCGGTGTGCATCCGCACCTCCACCGAGCGCCCGGAGGCGCTGGACAAGGCCTGCTTCACGCTGGCCGGCATCAGCGAGCGCGGCCTGCTCCAGGCGGTCCACACCGCCGTCGAGCTCGACGCGGAGGGGTCGCTGCCCGAGGCGCCCGTCCCCGACTACGCCGACGAGACCGTGTCCACCAAGGTGGTCAAGATCATTCAGAGCTACACCGGCGTCGTGGACAAGATGGTGTGGAGGAAGAGCCTGTAGTGACGGTCTATGCCCACATAAACACCGTGCCGAACGGCTCGACCGGCGGCATTATGATGAAGGAGCACAAGGAGCTTCTGGCCGCGGGTGAGGATTCTTATGCTTTCTGGGGTCGCGGCCGCGACGCTGAGAATGCCAACGAGATGCGCTTCGCCTCCGACCTGGAGGTGAGGCTCGACGTGCTTCTGACGCGCCTGGATGGCAAGGCGGCGTTCCACTCGATGGCTGCCACGAAGCGTTTGCTCGTCAGGTTGGACGAGATTGCTCCCGACGTGGTGCACCTACACAACCTGCACGGGTACTACGTGAACATAGAGATGTTGTTCGGGTGGCTTGCGAGCCATGATTGCAGGGTGGAGTGGACCCTGCACGACTGCTGGGCGTTCACGGGCCATTGCGCGCACTTCACATATGCGAAGTGCGCGCAATGGCAGTCCCATTGCGCGTACGCAAAACCATGCCCACAACTCGATACCTATCCCAAGACGTATTCAAAAGGCTCTTGCTCGTGGAACTTCGAGCAGAAGAAACATTTGTTCAACCTAGTGTCCGCCGACCGATTGAAGCTCATCACGCCCTCGCAATGGCTCGCTGATCTGGTGGGGGAAAGCTTCCTCAAGGATTATCCCGTTGAGGTTCGCCACAACACCATCGACAAGAGAATTTTCAAGCCCACTCCGGGCGACTTCCGTGAGCGCTACGGAATAGGAGACAGGTTTATGATCCTAGGCGTCGCGAGTCCGTGGACCGAGCGCAAGGGCCTCGCTGACTTCGTGCGGCTGGCGGGGGAGCTGGATAACGACAAGTACGTCATCGTGCTTATGGGACTGAGCGAAGGGCAGATTAAACAGTTCCCCCCCAGCGTCATTGGTCTTCAGCGTACCGACTCCGCGCGGGAACTCGCAGTTATCTACTCGACTGCAGACGTCTTCTTCAATCCCACCGTCGAGGACAACTTCCCCACGGTGAACCTGGAGGCCGAGTCCTGTGGGACGCCCGTGGTGACCTACGACACGGGCGGGTGTGCAGAGACCGTGCGGCGGAGCGACTCGCGCGTTGTCGAGGGGTACGAAGGCGCGCTTGCCCGGATGGTCGAACTTGCAAGGAGTGCATAGGGATGCGCATCACGTTCTTCTCCAACTTCCTCAACGCGCACCAGCTTCCGCTGGCGAAGGAGTTTGACGCCATGGACGACGTCGACTACACGTTTGTATCCCTGCTCGCAACCGGCGGCATGGTCGGCAGGGTGAGCCTTGACGACGACTACGCCTTCGTCGTGAAGGAATATCAGGACGAGGCGCACGCCGCCCTCGCCATGCGCCATGCCGTCGAGGACGACATCGTGGTCTTCGGTGACATGGCCGGCAAGGAGCAGTACGTTCGCGCGCGCGCGAAGATAGGTAAGCCCTTTTTCCGGTACGCGGAGAGACTGCTTAAGCGCGGTGACTGGTGGAGGTTCGTGCCGCCCAAGGTCTACAGGACGTGGAACCGTTTCGGTCGCTATAAAAAAGACGAGATGCGCGTGCTCTGTGCCAGCGCCTACACGGCGAGGGACCTCGGGCTTTTCGGCTTTCCCGTCTCCAAGTGCCTCAAGTGGGGCTATTTTCCGCAGGTGCAGGCGACGGACGACGTACCGGACTCGAAAACACCGCTTCCACGGTATAAGGCGCTGTGCAGCGCACAGCGCCTTATACCGTTGAAGCGCGTGGATCTGCAGATCCACGCGCTTCAACGTGTCTTGTCGGCCGGGGTCAACGTCAAGTTGAGCATAGCCGGGGACGGCCCCGAGAGGGACAGGTTGGAAGCGCTGGCTTGCGAGCTGGGCGTCGCGGACAACGTGGAGTTCCTCGGGGAGCTTTCGCACGGCGACACGCTCGCGCTCATGCGGGAAAGCGGCGTCTTTCTGGCGACTAGCGACCGTAACGAAGGCTGGGGCGCGACCGTCAACGAGGCCATGTCAGTGGGCTGCTGCGTCGTCGCGAGCGAGGAGATGGGCTCTGTGCCGTACCTTATTAAGGACGGGGAAAACGGGTTCGTCTTTACTGGCTCGGATGTCGAGGGACTGGCCTGCAGGGTCGTCGGCGTGCTGAACGACGGAGAGCTCGCCCGGCGTGTCGGGGCCGCGGCGGAGGAGACCACCAACGGCCCCTGGTGCGCGCGGGAAGCGGCGCTCCGCTTCAAGAGGCTGTCGGAGGACGTTGTCGTGAAAGGGTTTGACGTCGCCTTGGAGGAAGGGGCTTTCGCCCGTGGGCCGCTGAGCGCTTCGATTTGATGGGCATTCGCCTGGGGAGATTGTTTTGAAACTTCTTGTTTTCGTTTCGACGTTGGAGAGCGGGGGCGTTGCCGCGGTTGTCCTGACACAGGTAAAGGCCTGCTTCAGGCTATGCGGGGACTTCCACGTCGACTTCGCCTGCTGCGTCCCGCCTTCCGACGAGAAGGCCCGGGAGCTCGACGTCCTTGGCGCGACGGCGTATCGCCTGACGCCTTTTTCAAGCAGTCCGCTCGAGTATTGCAAAGATGCCGAGCGGGCCATTCGCGAAAGCGGATGCGACGCCGTCCACGTGCATCTCGGCCATTTGAATTGGGTGGTCTGCAGGGTTGCCAAGGCCTGCGGCGTCGAAAGGCGAGTCATGCATAGCCACAGCGAGCTTCCGCGCTCGATGTCGCTTCCCTTCAAAATAGCGATGGGCATGGCGCCGGCGCTGAACCGACGTTACGCGACTGCCATGTTCGCCTGCTCCGAGCCGGCGGGTATGGCTTATTTCGGCAAGGGCTTCGAGTTCCTGCCGAACATTGTCGAGTTTCCGATGGAGCCGGCCGAAGTTGTTGCGACTAGGGAGCAGTACGATTCGGAGTTCTCGTTCGACTCCGAGCGCGGGCTGCGCGTGGGCTTCCTCGGCGCGCTTGATGCAAACAAGCGGCCTGAGTTCGCCCTTGCTCTGTCAAGAAGGCTATGCGAAGATGGCGTCGAACACTGTCTGCTTATCGCCGGGGACGGGCCTCGGCGGGCTGAGATTGAGGCGCTGGCCGAAGGGGACCCGCACGTGCGTGTGCTCGGTCAGCGCAGCGACTCAAGGTCGCTTCTGAGGTACTTCGATTTCCTCGTGATGCCCTCGATTGTCGAGGGAATGTCGCTGTCGGCCCTTGAGGCCCAGCTTTCAGGCACCATGTGCCTCGCCTCTGACTCGATTCCCGGCACGAACGACCTGGGACTCGGTTTGTTCCGTCAGATACCCTGCGACGACCCGGGGAGGTGGGCGGACGCGATCAGGGAAACCGGGGCCGGCTACAAGGTGCCGACGGAGGCGGAGATTGCGCGGCGCCTCGTTGCCATCGGATATGACAGCGACACCGTGGCGAGAAGGCTCCTCGCGGCCTACGGCGGGTGCCAAGTTCGGTGACGGCAATGGAAACAATGACTAGCTCAACGATTAACGACTTAACATCATACAAGGTTCTATCGACAATCGCGATTGCGTTACAGATGGTCGTCATCGCGGTCGTGGGCACGTTCGACGGCTATGGCGCCATGTGCGCCGCGTCGGTCCTCCAGCTCGCTTTCCTGGTGGCCATCCTGGCCTTCTCGCCTTGCCGTCAGCTCTTCGCCGTCCTATTCCTGGCCGCGAACTGGATTTTCCATTGCGGGCAGATCGCATGCGTCGCTGCCGGCTACAACGACGTCCTGAACCTCGACTTCAGGATGTACGGGTCTGCCGCGACCGTGGCGGAGGCCTTCTCGTTTTACCTGTACTCGCAGTCGCTCTTGACAATGGGAGCCGTACTCTTTCAGGCCAGACCGCCGAAAGGGGCGAGCCGGGGCGTTAAAGGGCCTTGGGAAGTCAGTGAGAAGCTCGCCTGGGTGCTCGTTGTGGTAGGGCTTCCCTTCTGGCTGTACGTGAACCTGGCGAAACTGTCAGGGGCGGCGGCCGAGGGATATCGCGGCGTGTACTCGCTCGTTATCCCGGCACCCATCCAGGCCGCGTCCTTCTTTTTCGAGGCCGGGCTGCTCATGTTCCTGCTCTTGGTCGGGAAGGAGCGCAGGGGCGCCTTCCTGTTCTGGGCCGTCGTCGCAGTCAAGGTCGTTCTTATGTCGACGGGGGGCAGGCAGGACCCGGTCTGCTTCCTTGCCGTGTGGTGCCTTGTGTATTTCGGCTACCTGCGAAAGCTCTCGCCGTCGCGCGTCGTTGTATTCGGCGTCTCCACCGTTTTCCTCCTTTTTGCGATTGACGCGTTCGGGGAGCTGAGAAACGACGGCTTCTCCTTTGACGCTCTGGCGAATTATTTGGCCAACGCCTCGTTCTTCGACGTTTTCTGGGACAGCCTAGGCGAGTTCGGGTCGGCCTTCTCGACCCTTGTTGTGAGCATGGCGAGCGTTCCGTCCATCCTGCCCTTCGGCATGGGGAGCACGTACGTGGCGGGAATTCTGTCCGTCATACCGATGCTCGTGAACAGGTTTGCCGGGCTTAAAGCCTCGACGCTCTTCACGACGGTCATCCCTGGGACCACTTTCCTGGGTGGATCGATGCTCGGAGAGTTCTACTACAACTTCGGTTGGTTCGGGCTCGTCGGCCCGTTTCTCGTCGGGTGCGTCCTGGCATGGTGCCAGAACCGGCTGAACCTCGTCGGCCGCGAAGGGGCTGGTCTCGGCATGTGGCTGGCTGCGGTCCTCGCCATATTCCTCCTTCTTTTCGTGCGAGGTTATTTCACCGATGCGGCCATGAAGTTCGTGTACCTTTGCGTGTTCGCGTGGGCGGCAAGCGGCCTGCTGCGTCGATTCGACGATCGGAAGGCCGGGGCGGATTCACCGAGAATAGGAGGGCATGCTCGATGACGAAGCCCTTCTTCTCGATATGCATCGCGGCGTTCAATGCTGACCGCTATTTCGACGACTGCCTCCGGTCGATTGCCTCGCAGAGCTGCGGCGACTACGAGGTCGTTGTCGTCGATGACGGGTCTACCGAACCCCTGACCTTGGATGAGGGTACAGCCGGGTGCCTCTCCGCTGTGCGCGTCGAGCGCATCCCGAACAGCGGGCCCTATGCCGCTCGCCAAAAGGCCTTCGATTTGGCGAGGGGCGAGGTGGTTGTTTGCGTCGACTCTGACGACAAGCTTCTCGACCGCTCTATGCTGGAGAAATTGAAGAGTGTCTTCATCGACCATGGAGCGGACGTCGTGTTCTATAACGCCACATGCGATGAGCGGAGGCCGGTAAGGTTTCTCGACCTGTCGGGCTTGGGAGGCGGCGGCCCCGTCGAAGAGGGCGCCGTGTGGCGCGTATACACCAAAGGCTATTCTTTGAATAGCCTTTGGTGTAAAGCGTTTAAGAGAACGCTTTACAGCAAAAGTGAAAAACCGAGACCTCGCCTGCTCATGGCGGAGGACAGACTCCAGAGCCTTGAGATTATGCGCAACGCTGGCTCATTTTGGCTGGTTGACGAGCCCCTGTACTTCTACAGGTACAACCCCGCCTCGACCACGAACGGGGGGTACGATCCCGCCTATTTTTATCAGGCTTGCTACGTCGAGGACGAGGTTCTGGCATTCATGGACGAGCGTGGAATCCCTGCTGGCGATTGGGCCGCCCATTTCCTCTCAACCGCATCGGGGGCTTTGCTGGGACTGCGATACAACGAAACCCTTAGTCGAGCCGAACGATGGGCGGCTTATGAGGCGATTCGCCGAGAGCATGCGCTCGAAGTTGCCATGGGGCTGCGTGGCGACAGCGATCTTTCGGCAGTTGACGGCTTGAGGCTCACCCTCATGGAAGAGAAAAGGTTTCGCCTTCTTGATTTAAGCATGCTGCCTTGGAAGGCCGGTTCCGTTCTGAAGCATCTGCCCGATAGCTTTCGGCTGAAGGGGAGGTAACTCCGGATACCACCCGATTGCTCGGCCTGTTTGCTTCCCCCGACCGGATTTCTTTTGATTCAACGAGATTGGATAGGCACTTAATGAGCGACTCATCAAACAGGCGTAGCGGTGTCGTTGTCACCTACGTCTACACGATATGCAACATACTCGTGCAGCTCATCTACGTTCCCTTGCTCTTGTCTTCGATCGGGCAGGAGGAATACGGGCTGTACCAGCTCATCGGGTCTATCGTGTCGTATATCGTCTCCATCAACGGCATTCTCGCAGCCGGCGTTGGCAGGTTTTATTGCATGTACAAGGCCAATGACGACCGGGCCAACATGGAGAACACCCTTGCCATCGCAAAGCGAATGTACTGGGCCTTGTCCGTTGCCACCATGGTAATCATGTTGGGCATCGTCGTGGCGTTTAGAGCTGTCTACGCGACCTCTTTCACGTCTGCCCAGATTGACGAATGTTCGCTCATGCTGATGGTCCTTGGCGTTAACTGCGTTGTGACGATGAACAACGCGATCAACGTTTCTATCATCACTGCGAATGAGCGGTTCCTCTTCCTCAAAGGGTCGCAGACCGTCACGCTGGTCCTTCAGCCGGTTCTGGTTCTTCTTCTCACGAGGATATGCCCCTCGGCACTCGCCGTCACCTGCGTTGTGCTCGCGATGAACGCGCTCTGCGCGCTGGCGCAGCGCTTCTATGCCGCCAATGTTTTGAAGGCGAGCTACACATACCACGGGTGGAACAGAGGCCTTGCGCGCGGGCTGCTCGGCTTCAGCGCGGTAATCGTTCTGGTGACGCTCGCGGACCAGATTTTCTGGAAGACCGACCAGCTGATAATCGGCTACTTCTTCGGCGCGGCGCCCGTCGCCGTCTATGCCGTCGGCTCGCAGGTCTACACTGCCTACATGACCGTGGGGACGGCCGTCTCCTCGGTGTTCTTCCCACATGTTTCCGAACTGTACCATCATGACCACGACATGGGGGCAATCTCGGCGCTTTTCATCAAAGTCGGTCGCATCTCCCTCATGCTGTGCCTGGCCATATTGGGCGGGTTCGCGGTTCTCGGCGCTGACTTCATGACGCTTTGGGCTGGTGAGGGTTTTTTCGAGGCCTACGTCGTAGCCCTTGTGATTATGGTCCCGTTCACCATCGACCTCATCCAGAACCTCGGCCTCACCATCATGCAGGTGATGAACCGCTACCAGTTCAGGGGGATCGTGTATCTGAGCATCGCGCTCCTCAACTTGGTCCTGACCATTGCACTCTTGCAGGTTTACGGCCTCATCGGCGCTGCGGTTTCGACGGCTATCGCGATGTTCGTTGGGAACGGCTTGATTATGAACTGGTATTACAAGGTGAAGATAGGGCTCGATGTCAAAAGGTTCTGGAAATCGATGATGGGTGTTATGGTGCCCGAGCTCATGTATTTTGCCCTATTCGGCGCGGCATATTGGCTTCTTCCCATCGCGCATGGGTCTTGGCTGACGTTCGTTCTTGCCGGGGCGGTCTTTGGCGTGGGCTACCTGTTTGTTCTTAGGCTGTTCGCCATGAACGAATATGAGAAATCGCTCATTGATAGCTTCTTGGGCAGAAGGCCACAACCTTAAGTTTTCTCTTGATGGCAATATACGATTAGATTGCCTCGAGCTCCCACGACTGGGCGGGCGTGCCGTTTGGCGTCCATGTCTGGATTCCCTTCCCGTCCTGGGCGCTGCCGCCCGGCACGTCGAGCGCGAGCCCGGTATCGGCGCTCACGAGCACGTAGGCGCCGGCCTCGCGCCTGTGCTCCCACAGCTCGGCCCGCGAGCCGTCGGCGACGGCGAAGCGCGCCGACCAGCCCTCGGCCCTCAGGACCCTGCCGAGCGCGGACACCCTGCACATGCCGGTTGTCTCGTCGCGGGCGATGGACACCGTGGCCGCCGAGGACGTGAGCACCGCCGACCCGCCGCTGCAGCCGAGCGCAACCGACGTGTCGGCGCACGAGGCCATGCGGTACTCGCCGTCATCGATTACGCGATCAGGTATGGCGGGTGTCTCGGGATACTCCACCTCGAAGTCGAACTTCGCCGACCACTGGTAGCTCGAGACCGTCGTGACGTTCGACGTCGCCGTGAGCATCACGTTGCCGTCGGCCGCGCTCCACCCCCCAATGGTTCATCGCGTACGCAACGATCGCGTTCTGTATCCCCGAGATGCTGGGCGGGATGGTGCCGTTATCAGCGTCGATGGAGAACTCGGTCTCCTTGGCGTTGAGGTGCTGCTGGATGCGGTCGGCGTATGCTCCTGCCCATTCGTTGGCCTTGCCGTTGCGAACGAAATAGTTGTTGCTTAAGTCTGTTGAGCGGTAGGCGTAGCCTTCTTTCTGGTAGTTCGCCGTGTGGTCGCTGTGGGCGATGCTCATCAGCTCGTCGGTTAGGCCGAAGTAGAGGTGACGCTGGTCCAGGTCGCGGTAGTGTCGAGAAAGTTGGTGTAAGGGCCCCTGCGGCCCCTGTGTCCGATATCCGGAATCAGTTGATATCCTAGGCCGCCTCCACGCTGCCGGCAAGTTCCAGGCTGGATTCGATTATCTTCCTGGCCGCCTTCTCCAGCTCCGCCCGGTCGTGCTCGCCCGCGGCACCCATTCTGAACGCGGCGTCATGCATCTCGGCCATCTTCCTCTCCGAGAAGTAGCGCGAGCCGGACTATGTCTCGGCCTGGTCGCACATGACGGCGCCCACGAGCCTGAGCAGCGAACTCTCCGACGGGAAGACCTGCACCACGCGCGAGCGGCGCTTGATTTCCCTGTTGGTGCGCTCCTGCACGTTGTTGGTGCGCAGGCGCTTCCAGTGCGACGGCGGGAAGTCCAGGTACGAGAGCGCGTCGGGCTCCGCCTCCTCGAGCACCCTTGCCGCCCTCGGGCAGCACCCCTCCAGCATCTCGCACGCCGCGTGGTGCATGGCCGCGGCGATGGCGGCGTCCCCGGCGCGGAAGACCGAGGAGACGAGGTGCCCCGCGCGGCGCCTCAGCTGTCGGGAGCCGGCCTCGCGCATGCAGTCGCGCACCAGGTGCACGGCGCATCGCTGCCAGGCCGCCCCCTGGAAGACCTCGCCTATGGCCCTGACCGGGCCCCCGTGGGCATCGGATGCGACGAGCTCGGTGCCGGTAGCGCAGCTCCCGCAGGAAACCGAGCCGCGATTCGCAGGACCCCGTGCCCGCCACGGATACCCCCAGCACCCGCCTCCAGCCGGACTCGTCGCAGCCTATCGCCGTGGCCGCCGCGGTCGAAGCCACGCGGCCCCCGCGGCGGCACTTGACGCAGGTCGCGTCGAGCCAGATGTAGGGTATCGCGCGCGCATCGGGCGGCCCCTCCGCGAGGTCGGCTATCTCGGCGTCGAGGGTCGCGGCGATCGCGCCCACTCGATCCCTGCCGAGTCTCTCGATGCCCATCTTCTCGGCTATCCTCTGCACCTTCCTGGTGCCGGTGCCGGTGGCGTACATCTCGGCCACCGCTGCGACGAGCGCGCGGTCGACGCGCCGGTGGCGCTCGAGGACGTCCTCGGGGAAGAAACTGCCCGTCCTGAGCTCGGGGATTCTCAGGTTGAGCGTGCCCACGCACGTCTCGAGCGTGCGGTTGCGGTAGCCGTTCCTGCCGTTGGCCCCATCGCCGCAGAGCTGGTCGGCCTCCTCGTCAATGATGGCGTTGACAACCTGCTCGGCGAGCAGCCTGAGCAGCGACCGGATGTCGACCATCCCGTCGGTCGACCTCGGGATGGCGGCCTTCTCCGGCATCGCGTCTGCTAATATCTCCATAGCGGTCCCTGTCCTTTCCCAGAACCTGTGTTATGTAGCGATTCCAGATTCTGGGACAGGGGCCGCTTGCGTTTAGCGGTCAGCCGTCGGCGCGCTTACACCAACATTTCCGACGCGATCGATTCTTTGGTGACGTTCGAAGTCGCAGCAAGCTCAACTTTGCTGTAATTGGTTTCTCGCTCCCGCAGATTCATCGCATATGCAACAATCCCGTTCTGAATCCCCGAGATGCTCGGCGGGAAGGACTGGTTATCAGCATCGATGGAAAACTCTCTGCCTTGACTTCCAAGTGCTGTTGAATGCGGTCGGTGTACTTTGTTGCCCATTCATCGGCCTTGCCATTTCGCACAAAGTAATTGTTGGATAGGTCGGTTGAGCGGTAGGCGTAGCCGTCCTTCTGGTAGTTTGCCGTGTGGCCGGAGTGAGCGATTGCCATGAGCTGCAGCTATCAAAGTAGATTCGTCTTACGATTTATGCCCGCAATGGCCCGTTGATACAAACTCGAGTTTTCATGAACGTCAATTGCTGCCGGGCGTCCCTTCCATTCACCGACTGGCAAAACGATTTACACCTAATTTCGGGAATCGATTACGGGTATTTGCTGTGCCCCCTGTCTAATCTCGCTACACTAATAACTGCTGCCACCAGGTCATTTCCTGATGCAGTTTCCAATGGCTCTTGCGAAGATCGGAGCGGTTATGTTTGCTGCCGCGTTCCACACCAGCCGACACTACATCCTGTTTATTGCCATGGCCTGCCTATGCGTTTTGCTGGGCGGGCCTTCTTATGCCGCGGGCGCGGAGAGCCTGATCATCGCGGGCGCGACGTACCGCGAGCCAGGCGTTTCGGGCCCCGGGTGGGCTTGGACCGATGCCGGCCACCTGGAACTTAACGGATACACAGGCGAGGCTATCGGCGCCGACGGCGGCCTGGTGGTGACGCTGACCGGGCAGAACACTGTTGTCGAGACGAGCGCGCCCGACGTGGACATCTCGCGTTGCGGCATGGAGGTGTGGGGCGATCTGACGCTCCGCGGCACCGGGTCGCTGGTGGCCACGGGCTCGCAGTGCGGGATCTACGTGTCAGGGACGCTCGCGGTGGACCGCTGCAAGGTTGACGCGCGGGCCGACGGCGCCGGCATCGCGGATGCGCGGGTTGCCGGCGTGATCGCGGACGGTCTTGCCGTTCGCGGCGGTGGGCGCGTTGTCGCCGCGGGCGCGGGCTCCGGGGCGAGCGTGCGCGCCTATGGCGTGTGCCTGCCGAGCAGGGCTGCCGGCGGCGGCGCGGCCGGGCAGCTTACCGTCGATGCGTCCTGGCTGGATGCGTCGGGCGCCGACGGCGGCGTCGCCTGCCTGGGCGGGTCGCTTGCATCCGCGCGCTTTGTTGCGCCTGCGGGTGGGACCTTTGGCACGGGCGGCGTGGTGGGTGCCGACGGGTCCGCGGCAGCGCATGTGACGATCGAGCCCGTGGATACCACGGCGCCGGCGGGGGAGACCGCCGGTCCCGATGCGCCGGGCGATGGTCCGTCCGCCCCTGGCACCGATCCCGCTACCGGCGAGCCAGCTGCGAATCCGTCGACGAACCCCACACAAAAGCCCGCAGCCGCGACTAAGACAGTAACCACGACCACAGCGACCAACACCACGGCCGGAAAGGCCTCTAGGCCCAAGGCCGCCACCGCGACGACCGCCTCGCTCCCCAAGGCCGGTGATAACTGCTGGATCGCCGCATCCCTTACGCTAATCTTTCTCGGCATAGCGCTCCTATGCGCCGCGATTCGCTGCCAAGGCGCTCGCTTTCCGGATTGCTCCTGAGTGAGGGTATTGGCTTACGTCAACACACTCTCTCTCCTTGAATAGGGAAGCTTCTACGATATCGATTCTTCTTCAAGCAAAATGCCAATTCTCATCGCATCCCGCTGGCTTTTGCCCCCGAGGAACCTAATTCCGAAAGTCTTGAGGCCATTCGCGAAGGGGACGCATTCCTGGCATCTGGCAAAATAGGACGTTTTGACAATGGTGCCGATCTTGTCGTAGCGGCGATGGAGCAATTTGTAATGTTAATAGGGCATCTTAAATAAATTTCAATTTAAAGCAGATATTTGTTCAAAGCTAACAAATAATGGTTTTAAAACTATATAATTGTCCTTGTTATTAAAGGATGTCTGTGGTAAATCAACTTTTGCGAAAAGGATTCTAAAGATGATCCTCAACTTTTCTTTTAAGAACTTCCTCAGTTTTCGGGATACGCAGCAGTTCTCTTTCGAACCGATTTCAAGCAAAAAGGAACTTGGTCCCGTGCGAGTGGCTGCGATTTACGGTGCAAACGCTTCGGGCAAATCAAATTTCTTAAACGCTCTTAGCTTTGTCTCTTACTTTGTACGTACCGGTTACGCGGCGGGCGATGTGAAGTCTCAAATACCCATCGTCCCCTTTTTACTTGACTCGGAATCGCGAACAAATGACACAGAATTCTCGATAGATTTTATCGCCAACAACTTAAAGTATGAGTTTTCATTTGGTGTAAACAAAAATGAGGTTACATATGAGAATCTCATCGTGTATCGATCAAAACAGCCGTCCCTTCTCTATGACCGCTCATCGATAAACGGGGAACAGTCAATTAAATTTGGTAGCACCTTTACAGGCGCCAAAAAACAACTTTGGGATATCACGCGCAATAATTCTTTGTTCTTATCTGCCGCCGCGGCGGCTGGAAGCGATGTAATTCAACCTGCATTTGCAGCTCTTGCAAATGACATCAATCTTTATGATGCAACGCATTATCTAGCAGAGCTCGCCACCATAAAAAAGCTGTTTATCAACGATGACGCACGAGCTCACATGCTATCTCAGCTTATTAAATATGCTGACATCGGAATTGACGGCATGGATGTCCGTCAAGCGGAAGGCGTCATGAGTTTAAAAGACTCGCTCGTTGGACTCGATGAGATTCCGGAAGAGGCACGTAATAAAATTGCAGAAGACTTTAAATGGTCGTTCGCTTATGACCTGTTCTTCCACCACAAAGGCTCGGGAGATGGCTTTTGGCTGGACTCCGCCCATGAATCGGAGGGTACAAAAGCTGCGCTGGCGTTTTTCTCGGTAGCCTTACGCTCTTTAAGCAGCGGGGCCACAACAGTAATTGACGAGCTTGATTCAAGTCTTCATCCTACGCTCCTGCGCGACTTCGTCTCACTGTTCGCCGATCCCGACACAAATCCAAATGGCGCGCAGCTAATCTTCTCAACCCATGATGTCACCTTGATGACGCGAACCAGCCCCATGGAAGAGGTGCTCGAACGTGACCAGGTCTGGTTTGTGGAAAAGGACTCTGAAGGTACTTCGCAATTAATTGCCGCGATGGAGTATTCCCCTCGCGCAAATGAGAATCTGGGGCGCAATTACTTAAACGGTGTCTATGTGCCGCTGCCCAACCCAAGTTTTCATCAACTTGTGGCCCGACTCATGAAGGAGGGCGCTGATATAAATGGCTAAGGCAGAAAGGAGAGGGCTTGCTCTTGGCCGCAAAAAGCAAACAAGAGCCAAAAGAAAGCGCCACTTAATTGTGTCCAATGGCAAGGTGACCGAAACCGAATACTTCAACCACTTAATCAGTGAGATGGACGTTCGCGGAAGCGTGCGGTATCGGCATATAGACGGAGATCCCTTGAAGGTGGCCAAGCAACTGTCGCGAGAGCTCGAGAATGATAAAAAGGCAGTTAAAATAGGTGAAATCGAAGCATTGAGTTCCGCATGGATTGTTGTCGATTCGGATGAGTTCAGAAACCTAGCCGTGGCAGAACGAGAAGCAAAGGCCAAAGGTGTAAGGCTTGCAATCTCTAATCCATGCTTTGAAGTGTGGCTCATCGATCATGTGTCACCATGCCCGGAAACTTTTGCATCGACTCCCCAATGTGAGAAAAGGGCGCGCAACCTTGGTGTATTAAAGACCACCGACCCCAACAGGTCGTCTGCGTCTAAGTTCAAGTCTGTAAATCTAGAAATGATTGATGGCAAAAAGGACCAGGCTTTGGCCAATGCCGCAAAGCACAATACCGATGATAAACGCCGCGCAAGAGAAGCAAATCCGGACAACGTTGCCGCCTATCAGGTATGGACAGATTTGCCTGATCTTGTAGATGATGTATTTGGGTCGGGCCAATAGTGTGATTATCCCGTGCTACGGCCAGTCACACTATTACCCAAGAACCTCAGGTCAAATTCCCCATACATTTTCGAGCTTGCCGAACGCCATAAAGTTGGACTGCGGTTTCGGCGCTGGTCCCCTGATGTTTACCGTTGAGCGGCAATTATCCATGATCTCATTTACTGACATATCCACTGCGGTCTGCCGCGTGCTGGTTCGCTACGACGTCCGCGAGGCATATCTGTTTGGCTCGTTCGCCCGAGGCGAGCAAGCGCCCGATAGCGATATTGACTTGCGTCTAGCCTGCGGCGCCACGATGACGTTTGGCACGCTATATGTACTTTCACTTGAGCTCGAAAAGGAACTTGGCCGAAAGGTTGATATAGTAACCAACCCACCAGAGCACATGCGCCCGGCCTTCCGCAAAAATCTCGAACAGGATGAGGTGCGTCTCTATGAAGCGAAGTAAACGTGACAAGGAGCTTACAGATACCATCACTCAGCTCACTCTGCACGCCGAGCCCAACACGGAAAGCCTTGAGGCAATTCACGAGAGCGATGCGTTCTTTGCCAGGGGGAATCCCGGCCGCTTCGACAACGCCGCCGACCTAATCGATGCGGCTCTAAAAGCCTCTGAAGTGTGAGAGAATTCAATCACCGAAGAGGCGATTGTCTCGGAAGCGTCAGACTGGCGAGGTTCGTACTTCGCCATTTTTTGCACATCGGTGGTTATCGGAAATATCCCGCTGGCTAGCGTAGCCCGAACTCGTGGTGATATAGTTCCGACCAAAGCAAGGTTGACTTGGGATGGATTCGGCTGGGTTCCCGAATGGGGGTAGGTCCTTTTGACCGAGAATTCCTTTGCTCCTGGGGTCAAGCCTTGCTTTTACTTGCTGCATTCGGGTTAGTTAGAACGGCTTGCCGCCTTGGGTTAACGAGCACGGTTGCAAGGTCTTATAGGAATGCTCCAATTCATGCCGCGTTACATCTAGTCTGCTCTTTATACTTTAATAAAACCACTAAGGAGGTAGTCATGTTTTGGAGCTATGTTCAGCTTGATGATGGCACTCAATTTGCCTACTCAGAGACAAGAGAAGACGGAACCGTTCGCGTGGCCGTCGAGCGCCCGGTTGACTTTGGCTTTGACCATGCGGAATGCTTCTTGCCTGCGGTCAAATGGTTCAACGTCGAAGGATTTACTGCTGATGACCTCAATTTCTTGACTGAATTCGTTAGATCAAACGCCCCGTTTATCTTCGAGCTCGCCGAACGCCAAAAAGCCGGACCGGCGGTTTCGGCGCTGGCCCCCTGACGTTCTACTGTTAAACGCCCAATTGAGACATGGTTTCACTTGCTGACATATCATCTGCGGCCTCCCGCGTGCTGGTTCAATACGACGTCAGCGAGGCATATTTATTTGGTTCGTTTGCCCGAGGCGAGCAAACGCCTGATAGCGATATTGACTTGCGCCTAGTCTGCGGCAACACCATGACGTTCGGCGCGCTTTACGAACTCTCCCATGAGCTCGAGAAGGAACTTGGGCGAAAAGTTGATATCGTCACCAACCCACCAGAGCACATGCGCCCGCCCTTCCGCAAAAGCATCGAGCAAGATGAGGTGTGCATCTATGAAGTACTGTAGCAGGTAGAGGCGTCGGTGTGCTCCAGTGTGGTCGGCAAGTCTGAATTTTGCCGCATACTTCCGGATTCGGAGAGTCTTAGAAGTCAGTATTGAACTCAAACTCAGTTCCATACACCCTCTTGCACTTGAATACAGGTATCGCCCTAGCGATAGCATGCTATACTATCGCTAGGGCGATACCTGTTAGGAGACTCGCGTGGAACTATGGCATGGTTCTCAGAAGATCATTGAGACTCCCCAGATTGGCCTGGGGAATGTCCATAACGACTATGGACAGGGATTCTATTGCACAGAGAGCCTCGACCTTGCAAGGGAATGGGCATGCTCTAGGGACGCAGACGGCTTTGCAAATCGATATGAACTCGACATGGCCGATCTCAAAATTCTCGACTTGCTATCGCCGCAATATTCAGTTCTGCATTGGATAGCATTGCTTGTAGAGCATCGTTCATTCCGAAAGGACACCGCCGTCGCTGTGGGGGCATGCGAATACCTTCGCGATCATTTTTTGCCTGATGCTAACGCTTACGATGTGATTAGAGGGTGGCGTGCGGATGACTCGTACTTCAGCTATGCCAGGGCGTTTGTAAACAATACGATCACCATTGACCAGCTCGGTCGAGCGATGAGGCTCGGTAACCTTGGAGAACAGATTGTGCTCAAAAGCGAGCGCGCGTTTAAGAGCATTCGTTTTGCTGGATTTGAACGTGCGCCACAAGCTCTATATGGCCCATTGGCCAAGGACCGAGATGAGTTGGCAAGGGCGCAGTATCGGGAATTGCTTACCGAAAACCCGTTTGAGGGAATTCGTATCGTCGATATCGTTCGAGAGGGGATGACAGAAAATGACCCACGCCTACAGTGAGATGTATCTCGAGGATGCCATGAGAACGCTGGGCGAGGCGGTCGACTTTGCCCTCTGTGACCAAGGGCTGAGTCCTGTCGAACTAACGACAATCCTATTGAATTCTCGCGAGATGAGTCAATTCGAGCGTGGTGTGGCGCGCGTTGTCTGCGGCATGTCGGGTGACGAACTTGCGCGTGAAATAATTGCCAGTGCGGGACTGAAACCCGCAGAATGTAGGGAGAGCTATCCGCTTGATCGTTCGCCTCAGTATTGGGCGGGCTGGGTTTTGGCTTATTCGCAATGGGCGAGCAGCTTGAACTTTAACGAGCTCTTTGAAGTCGCCCCGCTTGATTGGATTATCGGTTCGTATTCCCCGCTTCACGAGGCGTCGGAAGATACATTCGCAGAGATAGTCATCGATAAATGGAACAAAGCCCAGGCAGACAAAAAGGGCCTCAAAGCGGCACGAAAGGCGGCCGGCCTAACGCAAAAACAGCTCGCCGCCCAATCGGGGGTTAAACTTCGCGCTATACAGCTCTACGAACAGAATCAGCTGGATTTGCGCCGCGCCTCGGTCTCTTCGGCATTGGCGCTCGCAAACACCCTAAACTGCGCGATCGAAGACCTCGTCTGGCAACCGGTCGCCCTGGAGTACGACTCGCGGGCCATTCCGTTCGTAAAGCTATAGAGGAGGCAGTCATGCCTTGGAACTACGTTCAACTAGATGACGGCGCCAATCACGTTGCTAAAGAAGGTCATTCAACTGCACACGAGGCAAATTCACCATCATCGATTTTGCTCGCCGGCGTCACGTCGATCGATGAAGCTATTCGACTGACCATTGAGGGCATGCCCAACGCGCTCAGGCTCTTGGAGGACTCATGATGGCGGATACGCAGCGGAGCGCTCATCCGTTCGCGCCGCTCGCGTTCAATGATGCCGGTTCGCTCGAATCTATGGCCGCGGCCGTAATGCGCCTACACAGCACGCTGATGACGGTCAGGCGCTGCTATACAACCGACGCCACAGGCGGCCGGGCCGCGCTTGAGCTTGGACGCGTCGAGTCCGTGCTTGCGGGTGCATTCTGTACGATATTCGGCCAATCGCCGGCCGACCGCTTCGCAGACATCTTTGACCAGGTCACCTACGTGGCCGAGCACATGGTCAAGGACCACATCTTTGAGGACGGTAACAAACGCACCAGCCTTGTCTTTGCGTTGTCCGTCCTAAGGTTCGCCGGCACCCCGGTCGTGCTGTCCGACAGCCCCGAGCCCAAAGACAACCAGTACTACGTCTGGATCCAAGACCTCGTATCCGGAAACCGCTCTCGCGCCGATCTCGCGGAAGAGCTTAGGCGCAATTGCGTTGTGTGTCTCGACTGCGCTTCGCCCGTATAGAATCAAACCTTCCGCACGCTGGTTACTGAATGGGTTGGACACCGCATGGAACTCCCTAGCACCCTGTGCAGCAATGTGTGTGACTTCGCGTTTTGCCCCGAGCCCTGCTACGACCGCCTGGTTGACCTCGCCGATCCCGAGGACTGGGGTCCCAGTAACCGCATCCTCAAAAACTACCTGTCGTTTTCTTTTAGCCGCGCGGTGTTCCTGACCGAGCGCGACGCGGACCAGACCGCCCCGCAGCTAGCTACACGCTCGCGGTGCCTCAGTTCTATGGTGGCCGAATCCAGCTGGTCCTGCCGCTGTGCCTGACCGGCGACAAGCCCGAGCTGGCGCTGACCATCCAGCGCGAGGACGGCTTTTACGCCGCGCGCACCTGCCTCAGACTCGACATGGCTTACAACAACGCGCGACTCATTTGCCGCCCCGAGACCTTGTGGATCAAGCGATAAAGGGTGGTTTAGCTGCGGGTTTGTCGGTTGCTTTGGTTGCTTTGGCATGACTGGCGCCCACGAATTTAAAATCGAGGGCAAAAAGTTCTTGGTAAACTACGCGCGGCTATGTTAGTATCTCTTTTGCCGAAAGGCGACGGGCGATTGGCTCAGGGGTAGAGCATATCCTTCACACGGATGGGGTCACAAGTTCGAATCTTGTATCGCCCACCATCAAAAGCACAGGTCAGAGGTGTTAAGCCTCTGGCCTTTTTCTTTTTGACACCAAGGGTGACACCAGAACTGACACCAAAATCGAATCGTAGTCGTATAAGGTGTCATTTTATATCGCGCCCTTTTTGCTGATGCCATTGCATGTTTTATATAAAACGCATGCGTATTTTCATTGAATTCCCCATCTGATTCGAGCGTAAATGTGGAGACAGGGACCACACGCCCAGAGCTCCTTCCAGCGGAATTGTATTGCACGAGGGATCTTCGGCAGAACTCGTTAAGCTATTGGTTTGCTTCCGGTACTTACCCGCATGATGGCCCAGTAGATAATCGGCCATGCCCGTGATCCGCACGGCCCGCGGCCGAAACCAGGGGAGGCGCAAATGGACGAAATCGTCTGCGCAAACACCGCATTTCGCTATTGGCGCTGCCCACCGCAGGTGCGCGATCTCTACCCGCGCCTGCCCAACTCCGAAGACGGCTGGCGAGCTCTATCCCAAGCCCCTTTCGTAACCGACGTCCTCAAGACCCCGATTATCGCTGTAGCTTCGCCAGGTTCTTGTAATCACCACTCGGGATTGCGCTCCACTATTCGCTGGGAAGGGGCATCGGAAGCCAGCGCAACAATCGACACTCATTTAGGCTTTAGTGTCACCAATCCGCTTAACACGTTATTTACTATGACACGCTTTGTGTCTCAAATAGATCTCGTGCTGGCTATGTACGAACTATGCGGCTGGTTTTCTGTTTTCGAGCCAACTCCCGCTGCCGAAATACAGCTAAAAATGGCAGAAGAGGAGAATCGCAATTCCAGCACGCAGGATCTGTTCGAACTTGGAGAAGGCGAAGACGAGGTTCCTTGGAAACGAGTTTATGCCCACGCAACCGTTAAGGTCCCAGATAATGAAGGCCAAACGAACAAGCGTGAGGATGGAAGAGAGGTTACGAAACTCAAAGGTACTTCTCTTTGGATGAGAAAGCCGCTTATCGAACTGAGCGACCTGCATCGATTCGCCGATAAGGTCAAAAGTCAAATGTGGGGAAAGCAGTTTTATGATGCCGCTCAACAGGTTATCGGCATTGCTGCATCTCCACTCGAGGTCGCGGGAGTCCTGCTCCTAAGTCGTTCTCGACGTCTAGGTGGTTCAGGTTTCAGATACGTGTACCTCAACGATTTAACCCCTCTATCCGAGGCAGCCCAAAGCATCGCAGGTCAAAAGGTCTGCTACGGCGACATCGTGATTGTAAACCCAATGCTAATGAAGGCAGTAATTATCGAGATTCAAGGTGAAGTCATCCATGGATCAGGCGCGGTACTTGACCACGATGCGGAACGTATGACTGCGCTCCAGAGCATGGGTTTCGACGTGTTCCTGGTAACCCACGATATGCTTAACGACAAAAAGCAGCTAGACACCATAGTCAAAAGCGTCTGCAGTCGTTTGGGGATTCGATATAAAGCCAAATCCGAGGCGATGAAGCGCGCCGAAACGCGACTGCGAGCAAATGTTTTGTGCAACTGGTTGGAAATCGGGAATTAGCCGGCAACGAGATACTAGAACAACCTTGTTTGCCTGCCAGTGAATTAGTGCCATTTCAAAACCATGCCGGATTACGGGGCTGGACCCGGACCGGCCGTCCATACCCTGCATTTCACGAAATTCGCAAGTCGTCTACCTGCGGTTTTGATTTTACCGATTACGGCATCCCCGAGGGTTCCCGGCCTGGCCCCGTAAAGCGGCATGGTTTTGAGATCGCCGGGTGGGCGGGAGCGCGATTGGTCCCGATAATGGGCCTGGTGCCGGCGGGATGGCCGTTGGGCGGATGGCGGCCCGCGCCGCGGAAGCGAAAAAACGGCGGTCGGCGGGACTCGAGATGTCCCGAGGGCGCCGGAGAGGGGGGGCGGCGGCCACGCCGCCGCCCCCGCGGGGCGCGGG
>NZ_JBQKGH010000012.1:0-54650 GCF_052118905.1 Collinsella sp. LCP21S3_A3
TGAGGACCAGGTCTTCGGCGTTCATGCTGCCCCCATCATCGCGGTCTACGGGGTCAACGATATGGCACCGTGGGGACACATGTATGTCAATCCTGGTCTAACAGAGCCTTATTTAATCCTCTATATCGGAGGTCAAAAGAAGGAATATCTGTATATCGCTCTGTTTATGCTAAGCCAGTACTTGATTGAGCTAATAGTTCGAGGATACGAAATAAGTTCGCCCCTTTATTATTACTTCCATAATTTTTTTTCGGTGCCCGTAGTAATCAAGTCGCTATTATATTTCGCCTGCGCCTTTCTCATATGTCATTTATTCAAGGGGGCTGTTGGAGGGTCAAAAACGTGGATATTGACATTGGTGGAAGCGCCATTGTTCATCTGGCTCATCATGTTCCCTTTGTTAAAGGTGCGTACAGGATTCTTGTATATTTGTTATTTATTGCCATTCCAACTTCTGGTTATCGTACTAGCCTTTATCGGTAGCAGGTCCTTTGGCAAAACAGTGCATAAGAGCATGTTTTTAAGGTTAGATATGTTCTTGCGACTGGTTGGAATCCTTGGATTAATGACTGTCTTTGAGGATATTCTTACGGGGTTACATTATGGGCTAAATAATGATGTTGCAAGCCTAGTAACTAGCGGCGCGATTCGAAGCCGCAATTTTGGCGAAAGCGTCTCCCAGATAGTTGTTGCCGCATATCTTATTGTTGTTGCGGCGCGTTTTTTTGTTGACAAGATCACAGTGAAACCGATCAGCTATGAAGCCTTGACAGGAGAGCTTTCGGAAGAAATCATAGACGCCTATGCGACATCTATTGGCCTTAGTCTCAGAGAGCGAGAGATTCTGGGATTCTTGCTCAAGGAGAAAAGCACACAGGAGATATCCGAACTGTTGTTTATTTCGACTGGCACCGTCAAATCTCATACACATAACATTTACCAGAAGGCCGATGTTAGCAACAGGATGCAGTTGCTGCAGAAAATCAGATGTTCATAACGTTGATTACGTTGGGCTAATCAATATGAATCCCACTTCCTTTTGTTTATACAGCTTAGCGCTTTATGAACCCTGGTTCATAAAGCGCTAAACCAGGGTATAGGCTAAGATTGAACATATTTATCGAGACCAGTTCATGTGAAAGCGGATCGGAAAATTACATAATTTTGTCATTAGGTTGTCGGCAACGAGGGGCCTCTGCTTTAGCCATCAAGTTATCGGCAACACGGAACCTCTGAAAGAGAAGGTGACAAGATTATGAGAAGAAAGATAGCCTGCGTATTGTGTTGCGCCAGCCTATGTTTAAGCATGGTGGCAGGACCAGGATGTTCTGCAAATAATACGCAAGGTGGGTCATCAGACGGCACGCTGGCAAATTCCGGATCAACTTCTGAAAACGAAGAGTTTGACGGGAAGTTCGATGCAACCGTCAACGCAGGAAATGCGCAAGAAGTTGTGTATGTAAATGGCTCTTGGTTTGACATGGGAAAGCAGTATGGCTTACAGCAAAAGGATCAGTTAGAGAATAACTGGACAGCTGTAATGGCTTCAATTTATGCAGAGGCAGACGATGCCGCATATAACGAAGCTATGGGTAAGATTCTGAAACATTATGAAGAGGATGATCCATCTGTATTTGATTTCTTGTCGGGAGTAGCTGAGGGGGCAGGAGTCTCAAAGGAAGATGCAGTAGTTGCAGTTATGGGTTCATCTGTTCTTAACTATGACCTCATGATGCATTTTGATCCAGAGAGCTCAAATGATCCAGAGCGTTCAAAAACATGTATGAATGTATCTGCTTGGGGAAGTATGACTCAGGATGGTCATCATCTTGGAGCCGCTAATCTTGATGCAGTCAGCACAACACCCGCCGCAATGTTCTCGAGCATGGTTTCTTATCCGAAACATGGCAATGCAGTCATTGCATCAGGTGGATTGCAGGGAAATGCGTTCATGAACTCTAAGGGCCTTATTATTACCTATGCCGGAGGGCCTACGGCATCGCCAAGCGATGATGCTAAGACAATCGATAGGGAAGGCACCTTCCTCGATACTTTGTTTGCTTATTGGTACACAGCCACAAAGTGCGATACGGCAGACGAAGCAGTCAAAATGCTTACGAAAACTGAGTGGATTCACACGGGTAACATCAACGTTTCCGACAACAAGGGAAATGCGTATCTCATCGAGCAAAAAGATAATGCATATGTAGTACGCAAAGCCGGTGACTACGGTGAGACGGACTATCTAATTGCAGCGAATCATTTCAGGGATGAGCTCTGGATGAATGATTCATATGAGGCATATCCGGATAGCGTGCCAAGAGCCAATACTCTAGAAAAGGTTATGCAAGACGAGAGCGGCAGCGTTACCCCACTCACGCTCGCGAACGGACTCGGAAGCATTCGTTACTATGACGAGGGCAAATGGAGTGAGGAAAATTGGGACTTCGGTGGTTTCTATCAGTTCCACTCTCCAGAAGGCGATGACATAGAATTCAAGACAATTTTCAGGACAATTTTTGATGCAACTGATCAGGAAATGTATGTCTTGAGAGGTCATGACGAGAAATTCCGTTCAGACGTTCCCTATGGTACAGCTAATTACTACAAGCTTACCCTCGGAAAGAACATGCAGGCCACTAATAAGAGCGCAGAAATCGACGCGCGTATTGCGGTAAGAAATGCAGGAGCTGAATTGTATAAGAATGGCTCGGTGGATGACGAGTCCATGGAGTATTACAATAAGGCTGCTGAGGCGGTGCACACGGGATGCAATTACACCACTATGGCTGATTGCGCCAATGCGAAAGGCGATAAGGAGCAGGCTGCGATTATGTATGGCCTTGCTACTTCGCAGTTTGCCAATGCTCAGCGATACGCACAGGCATCTTATACTACTGAAAATGTAATTATTCAATAATCTTGCGTAACGCTCAGCTCGTCATTTAAAGAAAGCGGAAGTGATCTCGAACCCTCCCTAAAGATAACGCTCGAGATCACTTCCAAGATGTACCATCATGCCGATCATCTCGGCATGATGGTATTTTTCGTTTATTCGCACTGCCAGGCTTTCCTGCGCCTGACCCGGAGTTTTGATCGCGGAGGCCGGATTCGAACCAACGACCTCCAAGGCGCAGAGATTGACACGGGGGATCAAAATGCCCGCGCAGCAACTAGCTCGCCGTGCTATTTATCCAAAGAAAAACAGCTCAGAGAACAAGGCCTCTGAGCTGCTAAAAGTCTTGGTCGCGGGGGCAGGATTTGAACCTACGACCTCCGGGTTATGAGCCCGGCGAGCTACCAGACTGCTCCACCCCGCAATGTCTGGGCGCCTCATGTGCGCAAGAAAGAATATTACTCGGGAGTTCGGTGGACGGCAAGGAAACTCTCGTAGAGCATAATTCCTTCATATTTAAAACCCCTCAGCCCATATCACCGTAAACGAATCGCAGCCGAGCGCCGTCGACAGCACGTATACAATGGTGCGCGTCCTTTTATGCCGAAACCGGGAGTAGACATGCTGCTCGCTATCGATATGGGAAACACGCAGACGGCCATGGGCCTGTTTGACGGAGACGAGCTGGTGCAGTCGTGGCGCATGCCCACCGACCGCTCCTATACCGCAGATGAGATCCATGTGCGCCTGATGGGTTTTTTTAAGATGTACGGCCTTTCGCTCGACGCGGTCGACGCTATCGCCTTTGCGGGCGTGGTGCCGCAGCTCTCGCGCGAATGGCATGCCGTGGCCGACCGCATTGCCGCAGACGTCATCGTCATTGGGCCGCAGACGGCCGCCGTAACCAAGCTGCGCGCGGCGCGTCCCCGGGCCGTAGGTGCCGATCGCGTCGCCAACGCCGTTGCGGCTGAGACTTTCTACGGCGCGCCGGCAATCGTGGTGGACTTTGGCACCGCAACCAATATCGACGTCATCGATGAGGACGGCTATTACATTGGCGGAGCGATCGCGCCGGGCATCCGCATCTCCATGGATGCACTTGCCGCCCGCGCCGCCAAGCTCGCCAGCGTGCCGCTCGAGGCGCCCGAGCACGCCATCGGCCGCGATACCGAGGAGTGCATCAAGGTCGGCGCCGTGGTGGGCACCGCCGCTATGGCCGAAGGCCTGGTCGCGCGCATGAAGCGCGAGCTGGGCCGCGAGGATGCCAACGTTATCGCCACGGGAGGCCTCGCCGGCATCGTCGCCGATTCGACCGATGCCTTCGACGTGGTCGATGGACAGCTCACCATTAAGGGTATCTGCGAAATCTACCGCCGCATGCAGGAGCTGGGGCAAGACAGGGACCGGAGCCAAGCGTGAGCACTGTCTTAACCCCTCGGTTTCTCTGACGCACGGACTAGGTGACTCTAGTTCTCCAACCCCTCCGTGAGCCAGATCAAGGGACTACGTTTCATCAAAACAGAATAGTCAGCTGGAAAGAGTACGTTGGCAACCCTTGGCATAGCAGCCCCCCTTCGCAAACCTCAACCTCACCTTTCTTGCACGTCCACCGACGGCAGCGCGACGCTTGCCACAAAGAGCGGTACGCCGGTGCGAGACACGAGCGCTGCATAGAAAGGCCTGTCAAGCGTTATCTTGCGCGGCTCTGGCGGGTTCTCCGGCGGAAGGCCCGCGACAGCGACCATCACCGTGTACGCGCCGGCCTCTACGCCGTTCTCATCGACAGCGAACTTCGCGCCATGGACAATCTGCGTTGGAGTCCCCTCTACCCCCACCATAGGTGTAAGCTCCATCGCAGTTGCCGTAGAGACGCCGGCGGCCTTTAGCAGCGAGCAGACGTCCGAGAGCGTCGACTCGCATTCAAAGCGAGGAATCCCCAGGTCGACGGGCTCCCATTCTCCCTCGCCTTGGGACAGACGCTCGAATAGCCCAAGCGCGTCATCAACATGATCATCCTCGCCGCTCGGAAGAACAAAACACATGCCGGCATCGGAGCTGAGCGGCAACAAGAAGGCAACCCTGCCGTTCTCGACGATCACCGCACAATCGCGCTTGCCACGCATAAACGCTGCTTGAACATCGCCGTTCTTTGCATGGAAGGTCTCAACTTTGGTCGATTCGCCGTCAAACGGATCCGCCCATGCATCCTTCATGTAAAGCGCGCTCACAAGACAGGCAAGAGCCACTGGTGATAACTCGATGCTTGGCGACAGTAGGCCGTGAGTTTGTTCGGCTATCCAATCGGTCACCCGTTGGCTAACGCGCGGATCGGCCAAGTCATCGATTGACACATGCACGCTGCATTTGTCGCACTCGTGCAGAAACGCCTCCGATGGGCTCGCGGACCTGGAAAGCCAAGCTGCCGTTGCCGTGCTCGCATCATAACCGTCATAGCCCCAGTTCCGCTCCAGCTCGATGCCGAAGGGATCACGCTCGCTAAACATGTCGCCATCGCCTAGGAGCATGTCGAGCTCCCGACATGTGGCGCCCGAGGCACCCTTTCGTACAATCGTCAACAAGCTCGCGACGCACGCAGGCGACCAAACCCCGTTCTTGCCTTGAGCGAGTATTTTCTCGGATAGGGATTTTGCAACCCTCCATGCCTGTGGACACGCCGAATTTGCTTTGTCAGTCATAGTCTGCTCCCATCGTTAGGACATAAACTATTATTTCGCACGGCGCGGACACAAATCTCGCACCTAAAAGGCAGCCCAATGGCTTTCTAAGAGGCTCAAAGCCTTTCTATTCCTCAAAAACGAAAATTTTTCAGTTTTGAGGAATAGGCTCGATGCACGCTAAGCCTCGCCGCACAGCCACCTCGCCAGGTCCACGATCTGCACTCCGTCGCGATCCGTGGCCTCGTGATGCGTGCGGGCGAGAATCATCTTGGGATACGCATCGCCAATGCTCAGCAGTGGCGAAATCTCGCGTTCAAATGTCTTATCCGAGCTGATGTCGTCGCTCACCTGAATGTAGAGCTTCTCGCTTCGCTTGATTGCTACAAAGTCTATTTCCTTTTTATAGAGCACGCCGACGTATACCTCGTATCCGCGGCGCAGCAGCTCGATTGCCACTATGTTCTCGTATACGCGCCCCCAATCCATATCACGTGTACCGAGCAGCGCGTATTTGAACGCGTGGTCCGCCAGGTAATACTTCTCGCCGCTCTTAAGGTATTTCTTGCCGCGAATGTCGTATCGGCGAACTTTATAGAAGGCAAACGCATCGCACAGGTACCCCATGTACGCACCGACCGTCTTGTTCGTAATCTTTAGTCCATCCGCATTTAATGCATCGGTAATGTTGCGTGCCGACGTAATGTTGGAAACGTTGTCCATCATGTAATCGGCAATGCGCAGCAGCGCCGATTCGTTTCTCACGTTATGCCGTTGCACGATATCTCTCACAATGAGCGTCTTAAAGACGTTGGAGAGATATTGATAGCGCTGCTCCTGCAGTGGATAAGGGTAAGAGCCAGACATACCGCCGGTTCTCGCGTACTCATCGAAGCCACGGTCGACCTCGCCCTCGTCGCCATAGAGACGATACTCCTCAAACGAGAATGGGAAAACCTCGATCTCGAACGTGCGCCCCGTAAAGAGCGTCGACAGATCGCTCGACAGCAAAAAGGCATTCGATCCGGTAATGAAGATGTCATAATGCTCGGATGCGTGAAGGCTGTTGATTGCACGCTCAAAACCTTCGCACATCTGAACCTCATCGATAAACAGAAAGTTTTGTTTGCCGGGCACCCGATGATCTTTTACATAAGCGAGCAACGCGTGATACTCGAGCAGGTTCTCGAACTCATCGAGGTTGTAGTTGATATGGATGACATTCGAATTAGGCAGATTTGCCTCCACGTAATCGCGGAGGGCCTCGAGCAATTTTGATTTACCGCTGCGGCGGATGCCCGTGATGACCTTGATATCCGGCACGCCAATAAGACTCGTCAACGTGTCCATATATGACGCTCTATTGATGAGTTTCATCGGGGCCTCCTCGCGGTCTTTTATCTCTATTCCTCAAAAACGAAAATTTTCAGTTTTGAGGAATAGGCTCTATAGCGAATATACCTCGCGAAAGGCCGAGCTGCCTTAATCCTATTCCTCAAAAACGAAAAATTTTCAGTTTTGAGGAATAGGGCCGCGATGCCACCCTGTAGTCGCGCAAAGACCCTCCCCGGCAGAGGCAGTTCGCTCTGCCGGGGAGGGTCTTGTAGTCATCGTTGTCTTTGAGCGCGGGCATCTCGCGTTACAGCCCGCGAATCCGTACGGCCTCGGGCGGAAACTCCTGCTCGCCGGCATCGGTCTTGATGGTCGCGCGACCCCAGATGTCCAGGCCCGCAAACACACCAACCGCAAGCGGCAAGCCGTTGGGCGACACCGCCGCAACCTGGCGGCCCAGCAGCGGCACCATGTCGAAGTACTCGCCCAGCACGGGAGCCAGCGGGCCGGCGGCGCCCTGCGGCGTGTTGGCGACAACCGCCCAGGCGTCCACGCGGGCCAGCACGGCGGTAGTCAGCGCTTCGACCAGCGCTTCGTCAGCCACGTCCACACCGAGCTCGCCCAGCGCCGCGCGCTCAATATCCACCGTCACGGCACCGAACATACCCGCGGCACCGGCGCCACCGTTGACGGCGACGCGTGCAAACGACGTCTCAAACGCGGGCGCGCCGTACACGATATCGCTCGGCCACTGAATGCCCACCTTACCGGCAAGACCCAGCCCCGGCGTCGATGCCGTTCCCGCGAGCGCGTCCATCATGCCCATCGCCGCCACAAACGGCAGGCCATGGAAGGCGTGCATATTCACATCCGGGCGCACGACCAGCGAAAACGTCAACGACGCCTCGCCCACGCTCCAAGCGCACCAGCCCGCGGACACACCCTCGCGACCCGCGTCACGTGCCGCGTCGAGCTCGGTACCGGCGGCAACAGCATTCATCTCGATCATCTACATACGCCCCAATTCGCCCACGATATGGCCCACGCGATCCTCGGGCTCCTTAACCTCGACGCCGTTGTAGCGGAAGAACCGCGCCGGGTCGTGCATCAGGTCCTCGAGCGGCACCAGCACAAAGTCGCGCTCGCCAATGAGCGGATGCGGCAGGCGCAGCTTCTTGCCGCCGTGGATCTCGCCGTCCATCCACAGCAGGTCCAGATCGATAGTGCGTGGGCCGTTGACCTTGGCCTTCTTGGATCGGTCGCGCCCCAGATCGGCCTCGATCTTCATAAGCTCGTCGAGCAGCACCAGCGGCGCCAGCTCGCTCTTGATCTCGATGACAGCGTTGGCAAACGCGTCCTGGCGTGTCTCGTAGGCCGGCTCGCTCTCGTAGATGCGCGAGCAGTTGGACACACAGGTGAGCGGAATCTCGGCGATCATGTCGCGCGCGGCGCGGATGTTGTCGCAACGATGCCCCAGGTTGGAGCCCACGGCCACAAACGCGCGACGCGGCTGCGGCTTGGCAACAGCCCAGTAGCCGTTCAGGAACTGCGCAAAGCCGGTGACATCGTGCACGCGCACGATGTTGGCACCGGCCTGGATAGCGCCCAGGCACACGCCAAAGGTGGCGGCATCGCGCTCGGCGGCCTCGGTCACGCCCGAGACGGCGCCCACAAAGCGCTTGCGCGACACGGCGCACATGAGCGGATAGCCCAGCGACGCCATCTTGGCGGTCTCGCGCTGGATGACGATGTCTTCGTTGGCCGTCTTGCCAAAACCCGGACCCGGATCGATGCAGATACGGTCGCGTGACACACCGGCGTGGATGAGCGCGCGGGCCTGATCGGACAGAAAGCCCATGACGCGGCGCATGATGGGCGCCGAATCGGGCAGGGTAAAGCGGCGGAGCTGCGAGGTGGGCACATAAGCCTCCTCGCGGCGGGCGCTGCGGCGCATCATGGCGGCCAAGTGATCGCTGGGCTCCGGCGCGGGCTCAGGGGTCGCGGCGGCCTCGGCGGCAGGGGCAACCTGCTCGGCGGCCGGCGTCTCCTGCTTCTGCTCGCCCGTTAGCTCGGGCGCTGGCTCCGGATCGCCAAACGGCAGCGAGGGCTGCACCACGCCACCCGGCAGTTTGGCCTCCGTCTTGGGCTCGCCCAGCAGCTTGCCACGACGACGGCGGGCGGGCTTCTCGGCCTCGCGCGCGGCCTCGGCAGCCGCCTCGCGCGCCTTCTCGGCAACAAACGCCGCGGCAGAGGTATCGAGCTGAACCGTTGCATGCGTGCGAGCGGGCGCGGCGACCTCGCCGGCGTGCATCACGATGACGCCGCAGGTGCTCGTCGCGACAAACTCGACCATCTTGGGGTCGGTGAAGCCGGTCACGTCGTTGACGATCGAGGCACCGCAGCGCACGGCTGCCTTGGCAACCGCCACATGACGCGTGTCGATCGAGACGATGGCGCCCTCTTTGGCAAGCGCACGCACCACGGGCAGCACGCGACGCGCTTCCTCATCGGGATTGACCGGGGTAAAGCCGGGGCGCCACGTCGACGTGGACTCGCCGCCCACGTCGATGATGTCGGCGCCGGCATCGAGCATCGCCAGGCCGTACTCGATAGCGGCATCCTGGTCAAAGTGCTCACCGCCGTCGCTAAAAGAATCGGGCGTCACGTTGAGGACGCCCATGATGCGCGGACGGTCAAAGCTGAGCTCGTACTTTCCGCACCGCCATGTCTTGCTGTCGTTCGCCATGAACATCCTCCTAAAATGCCCCCGCCGCCGCGGTCGGGCGCTGGCGGCGGGGTCGCTTTGCAATCAGTCTTTCTATTGTATCCGCGCGCGCGGGCTAGAACGCAAACGCGGCCGCGATGTCGCAAGAAATCAGCAGGTCGGCATTTGCATCCTGATCGGTAGACGCCAGATTGCAAATGGCCAGCGTATCACCGGTAAAGTAGCGCGTGAGGCCCGCCGCTGGGTACACCACGAGCGAGGTCCCGCCCACAATGAGGGCATCGGCCGCGGTTATGGCAGCAACAGCGCCGGTAAGAACACGCTCATCGAGCGGCTCCTCGTAGAGCACCACATCGGGCTTGATGCGACCGCCGCACGCGGGGCACACGGGCACGCCCGAGGCATCCTCGTGCCCGCGGGCGCAAATCCACTCGGCGCTATAGACCGCGCCGCACGACTGGCAGATATTGCGGTGGACCGAGCCGTGCAACTCAAACACGCGCTGCGAGCCGGCCGCCTGGTGCAGACCGTCGATGTTTTGCGTCACCACGGCATTTAGTTTACCGGCACGCTCCAGCTCGGCCAGCTTGGTGTGGCAGCGGTTGGGCTTGGTGCCAAGCGTGATCATCTTGGTGCGGTAGAAGTCGAAGAACTCGGCCGGATGCGCCTCGTAAAAGCTATGCGAGAGCATGGTCTCGGGCGGGTAGGCAAACTGTTGGTGATATAGGCCGTCCACGCTGCGGAAATCGGGAATGCCACTCGCCGTGGAAACACCGGCGCCGCCAAAGAAGACCACACGCTTGTGGGTACCAAACAGCTCCGCCAGTGCGGCGGAGGCCCGCTTGGGATCCGATATCGCCTGCGTCATATGAGTCCTCCGTCCTTGTTGGTCGGGCAGCGTCGGGCGACATCCCAGCATGCGGCCTTTGAGTCAGCACGCGCGGAGCCCACCACCGCCCCTTTTACGCTAATCTTAAGCCTGCAAACCCCGTCGAAAGGACACCATGCCTCAGACTTACACTTTCGCCTCGTGGAACGTCAACGGTCTGCGCGCCGTGCTCAAAAAGGACCCGAGCTTTATCCAGATCGCACAGGAGCTCAATGTCGATATCCTGGCGCTGCAAGAGACCAAGCTGCAGGAGGGCCAGGCCGATATCGACCTGCCCGGTTATCACCAAACCTGGAGCTACGCCGAACGTAAAGGCTATTCGGGCACTGCGGTCTTTAGCCGCCAGGAACCGCTGCGCGTGCTGCGCGCCGATGCGCTGCTGCCTTACGCCGGCGAGGGCGCGGCAGCCGAGCTCGTGGCGCAGGCCGCGACCGAGGGCCGCGTCTGCGCGCTCGAGTTCGACAAGTTTTGGTTTGTGGACGTCTATACGCCCAACGCCCAAAATGAGCTCGCGCGCATCGATGTGCGCATGGCCTGGGACGATGCCTATCGCGGCTTTTTGGCGGGACTCGAGCGCGAGACCGGCAAGCCCGTGGTGACCTGCGGCGACTTTAACGTCGCGCACGAGGAGATCGACCTTAAGAACCCCAAGTCCAACCGCGGCAACGCAGGCTTTTCGGACGAGGAGCGCGGTAAGTTTACCGAGCTGCTCGACGCCGGGTTTACCGATACCTGGCGCGCGGCAAATCCCGACGTCGAGGGCGTCTACAGCTGGTGGAGCTACCGCTTTAATGCCCGCAAGAACAACGCGGGCTGGCGCATCGATTACTTCCTGGTGAGCGACGCCATCGCCGGCAACGTGCGCGACACCGGCATCCGCGGCGACATCTTTGGCAGCGACCACTGCCCCGTCACCCTCACCCTAGAGCTCTAGCCCCAGCCGACCCCTCGGGGACGAAGCAAAACGGATCATTTTCACCTCGCGAGGGAATCCACGCGGCACACCCGCCACGAAACTGCCCCATCTACTACGTTTAAGCCACTACCCTCAACCACGGCGAACAACGCAAAAAGAAAACCGCAGGTAGAAAGCCTGCGGTTTTCATAAAACGCGGTCATGGTCGAGGGTATCAAGCTAAACGTAGTAGATGGGCTAGTTTCGTGGCAAGCGCCGTCAACTGATTCCCTGGGGACGTCTGGGGCGGAAGAAAACGGATCGACTTGGCTCTCTGAGGGCCACGACGCCCCTCATATCAGCCGGCCATTTTAAAACTATGCCGGTTTACGGGGCTGAATCGCAAATCCCCAACCAAACGCAATTCAAGCAAAATAAAACCTCAGGTAGACGGCTCGTCTATTTTCGAAAAAAGCCGGTATGGTCTGCCTGTGCCAATCTAGCCCCGTAAACCGGCATAGTTTTAAAATGGCACTTCAACAGTATTGATTCTCGCCCCGGCGCAACCGCCACTACAGCCCGTATTTCACGACGACACGGTTAATGCGACGACACCAAGGTTTGTAGAGAGCGGCCAAGAACACGCAGGTCGCAAGGCCGTGTGTGATATCGAACGGTACCGCCGTGGCAAGACGCGCCACGGCGCCCGCCCACGTGAGCGGTTGCACAAAACCGATGATGTCGTAGGCGTTAATCACGGCGCCATAGAGCAGGCCCGACGCAAAGCCGTACGCCATCAGCGCCGGCATGCGCACGGTTCCATCGGCACGGTCGAACGCACCCGCATGCGCCAGCGCACCGCCAACGTATCCCACGAGCCCCCAGGCATACATCTGCCACGGTGTCCACATGCCCTGCCCAAAAAAGAAATTACTGGTCAGCGTCGCCAGCGCACCAACCATAAAACCATTGCGGCGACCAAGCGTCGCCCCCGCGATAATGGCGATGGCGCTCACCGGTTTAAAGTCGGGAATGGGCCCAAACAAGATACGCCCCGCCGCGGCCAACGCCGCCAGAACCAGCGTGGGCATAATCTGGCGTAGGCCCGGTCGCGACGCCTCGTAGCCCGCAAAGAACAGCGCGAGCACCAGCGCCACCACGATAAGCATGGCAAGCGCCGCCCGCTCAATGCCCGCCAACAATGCTGCGGCCATTACCGCCGGCACCGCCAGCAGCAGCGGGATCTCCAGTTTTGCGAGTATGCGCAAGACGCGATAATCCGCCATCCCATCACGCCCTATAAAACACATTGTCGGCAAAAAAGTCGGCGGGCGGCTCCATGCAGGCAATCTCGCCGTCGAACATCATGGCAATGTCATCGGCAACCTGCTCGGCAAAATCCAGATCGTGCGTTGCCATGATGACGGTACCGCCGGCCTCCGCATGGTCGCGCAGGGCGCGGGCGATGATGCGACGGCTGGCCAAGTCCAGACCCTTGGTGGGCTCATCGAGCAATAGCAGCTCGGGGCCGATCAACAGCAGCTTTGCCAACGCAAGCAGCTGGCGCTGCCCGCCCGAAAGATCGTACGGATGGCGCCCATCCAAGCCGGACAATCCCAGACTCGTCGCGCGCTCTCGCGCCATAGCCTCGTCATATCCGCAGGTCGAAGCCCATTCCATCAGCTCCTCGCGCACCGTCTCGGCAACCAGCAGCGCCTTGGGATTCTGAGGCAGCAGTGCCGCCGAGGCCGCCCCGCGCTCCATATGCCCACGCTGCAACTTGACCGTCTTGGCCAGCACCGAAAGCATTGTCGACTTACCGCAGCCGTTACCGCCCACAACAGCATGCACCGCGCCTGCCGAAAACGACGCATCGAGCCCGCGCAGCACCCAGCCGGACGCTCGATCGTAGCGAAACCAGCCCCCTGCCAGGGTGGTAGCCGACCCAGCGTGCATTTTTGGGAGTATTCGGCATCCACCGGCGCACGACGGCGCCCCCGAGTCGTCTTGCGACAGGATTTGCGCCTCAAATTCAGCCGATTTGTCCGATTTCGGTCTTTTTTTTGCGCCCGGAGCGCCCACGCGCGGGTCCAAATAGCCCGGCCGGCCACTGGCGCTGCTGAAAACTCCGTTTTTTGCACGCCACGAGCCACCCCACCCTGGCACCTCGCCAGAAAACAGCTCTTCGCGATGCCCCAAGGAGGCGATGTCAGCGACCTCGCATACGCGCCCGCCCTCAATCCGATACGCGCACGTCGCGTATTCAAGCATCGGGCGCGGCTGGTGCGTTGCCACAACAACCGTGCAGCCCAGCTCGCGATTCACGCGAAACAGCGCATGCAGAAAATTTTTCTCGGCAACGGGATCCAGTTGGGACGTGGGCTCGTCGAGCAGCAGCACGCGAGGGCGCAACGCCAGCACGGCTGCCAGCGACAGCAGCTGCTTGCGTCCGCCCGAAAGCGTATCGGTATCGCGGTGGAGCCAATCCTCCACACCAAAGAAATAACTGGTCTCGGCCACGCGACGGCGCATCTCGTCGCGCGACATGCCTAAGTTTTCCAGGCCAAACGCCATCTCGTGCCACACGGTTTCGCACACAATCTGGTTCTCGGGGTCCTGAAACACATAGCCCACGCGCTCCGCGGACGCGCGAACGTCCATGTCGGCAACGCTTTCGCCCAGCATGCGCAGCTCGCCGGAGCATTCGCCCGCCGGCGAAATCTCGGGCTTGAGCAACGAGAGTAATGTCGACTTGCCCGACCCGGTACCACCGACAAGCAACGCAAACGTCCCTTGGGGAACACGCCAATCGAGCCCCTCGAACACCGGCACTTCGGCCCCGGGGTAGGCAAAGCGCAGGCCCCGCACTTCAATCGCCGGCATATCCGAGCCGCACACCGCGTCCGCCATGATGCTCCCGTCCAACCGAGCCATCAGCCAAACCTCTTCTCGTCAATCGCATGCACCACGCAGGGCAGCGCCATCCAGGTCGCGTATACAACATAGCCAGGCCACGGCGCTGGCACCGAAAGCTGCGGGTAAAACGAATACTGCATCGTCGCGGTCCACGCCACTGCCGCCGTGGCCACGCCAAACAGCGCAAGCCCAACCAGCGCGGCAACGTCGCCGCGCGCCAGCCGATACCGCGCGTACGTCGTGCGACGCGCCGCGGCGCCCCACCCACGGGAGCGCATGGCGTCCGCACGCTCCAGCGAATCTTCCATGCCCCAGCCCATCAACACGCTCGATGCCCGTAGGCGCGAACGCACGGGGTCGGCCGGCGCGCGGCCCGGCACATCAATCGCATCCTGCACCGCCAGCACCGTGCGACCGCGACGCAAAAACTGCGGGATAAGCCGCATACACATCGAGATCATGAGCGCGATCACCGGCGCGGTGTTACCCAAAAGTGCAAGCACCCTGTCGTAGCTAAGCATGGACGCCGCGGCCTCAAACCACAGCACGCTCGCCACAAACAGCCCGCCCATGCACAGGCCGTATACCATGCTCTCCAGATACACCGCACGCATGCCAATACGGAACAGTTCCGTCGAGCCCGAAGCGCTAAATAACGGGTTGAACACCGCGATAATCAAAATCACCGGCAGCTGCCAGCGAAGCGCCCCCAACGTGCGTGCGACGCCGCGCGTCGCAAACCCATACGCCAGCCCGCCCGCAAGCGACAGCGCAAGCAGTACCGGTTGCATCGAGAACATGGTGAGCCCCAGCGTCAGCACCATGTAGAGCGCCGGCACCGCCGGATGCGACATCGAGAATGCCGCGACGGGTTCGTTGCCCGATTCCTCTCGCATGATATCCACGGACACCCCCATCCCCTCGCTCAAACGCCAACGCCGCAGTGCCGCTGCCATGCACAACCAGCGCAAACGTCACGCCGGCGGCACCGACATCGGCCGCCATGCGCCAATCGTTACGCGCTCATCATATGCCTGCGGTATCATATTGCGCCGTGTATCGTTTCCAAACGCACGTCTCTATAACGTAACAGGAGATCACATGGACGCAACCGCAATTATCCTCGCCGCCGGCGAGGGCACCCGCATGAAGTCGAACCACTGCAAGGTTTCGCACAAGATCCTGGGCAAGCCCATGGTCCAGTGGATCGTCGACGCCACCATCAAGGCCGGCTGCAGCCGCGTCGTGGTCGTCATCGGCAGCCACGCCGACGAGATGCGCGCCCTTATCGACGGCGCCTACGCCAACAGCACCACCAAGGTCGAGTGCGTCGAACAGACCGAGCGCCTGGGCACCGGCCACGCCGTAAAGGTCGCGCTCGAGGCATGCGGCATCATGCAAGGCCCCGTCGTCGTGCTCAACGGCGACCTGCCGCTCATCACCGCCGACACCGTCGCCAAGTTCGCGCAGACCGTCGCCGGCGGCGAGCTCGCCTGCACCGTCATGACCATGACCCCGCCCGATCCCTTTGGCTACGGCCGCATCAAGCTGGGCGCCGACGGTCAGATCGAGCGCATCATCGAGCAGAAGGACTGCACGCCCGAGCAGGCCGCCACGTTGCTCGAGTGCAACGCCGGCTGCTACGCCTTCGACGGCGCGCAGCTCGCCGCCCACATCAGCGAGATCGGCAACGACAACGCGCAGTCCGAGTACTACCTGCCCGACATGCTCGAGATTCTCAAGGGCCACGGCCAGGCAGTCTCCATCTTCCACTGCGACGACTACCGCGACGGCCTGGGCGTCAACAGCCGGATCCAGCTCGCGCAACTCACCGCTATCGCGCGCGACCGCATCAACGAGCACTGGATGGCCGAGGGCGTTACCTTCATCGACCCCACGCAGGCCTGGATCGGCCCCGACGCCGTCATCGGCCGCGACACCGTCGTGTGGCCGCAGACGCACCTGATCGGCCACGTCACCGTGGGCGAGGAGTGCCAGCTCGGCCCCAACAGCCGCCTCACCGACACCACCGTTGGCAGCGGCTGCACCATCGATGAGACTATCGCCATCGAGGCTGTCATCGAGAACGGCGTCGACTGCGGCCCGCGCGCCTACCTGCGCCCGGGCACCCACATGCTCGATGGCTCCAAGGCCGGCACACACGTGGAGATCAAGAAGTCCACGATCGGCGAGGGCTCCAAGGTGCCGCACCTGTCCTACATCGGCGACACCACCATGGGTTCCGGCGTCAACGTGGGAGCGGGCTCCATCACCTGCAACTACGACGGCGTGCACAAGCACAAGACCGTCATCGGCAAGGATGCCTTCATCGGTTCCGACACCATGATGGTCGCGCCCGCCCAGATCGGCGACGGCGCGCTCGTGGCCGCCGGCTCCGTCATCACCGAGCCGGTCCCGGCTGACGCACTCGGCCTGGGCCGCGCCCGTCAGGTAAATATTGAGGGCTGGGCCGCCGATTATCGCCGCCGTCTGCACGAGGACGACGAGGTATAACGTTTTACCAAGCATCTAAGGAGCTGTTCCCATGGGGATGGCTCCTTTTTCTATGCTGACCTGCGCGACCGGATGAGTGGTCGGTTCGTGTCCGTTGACGGTAAAGACGTTATCAAGACCCGATAAACCCCGCCACGCGGTTACAATGCAACAAGGCATCTATATGGCATTCGATATATAAAGGAGAAGGGTAATGCCGATTAATGATCCCGAGAAGTCGGAGAATATGCGCAAGTCCATCCGCGTGTATTCCGGTTCCTCCAACCGTCCCCTCGCTCAGAAGATCGCTGAGTACCTTGGGGTCGAGCTTTCGGGCCTTACGCTAAAGCAGTTCGCCAACGGTGAGATTTACGCCCGCTACGACGAGACCGTCCGCGGCGCCGACGTCTTCCTGATTCAGTCCGTGGCCGGCGGCAACGTCAACGACATGCTCATGGAGCTGCTCATCGCCACCGACGCTGCCAAGCGCGCATCCGCCCGCTCCATCACCGCCGTCATCACCCACTACGGCTATGCCCGCCAGGACCGCAAGGCCGGCCCGCGCGAGCCCATCACCGCCCGCCTCGTCGCCAACCTGCTCGAGCGCGCTGGCGTCAACCGCATCATCACCCTCGACCTGCATCAGGGCCAGATTCAGGGTTTCTTCGATATCCCGGTTAACCACCTGTCTGCACTGCCGCTGTTTGGCCAGTACTACAACGACATGCACTTCGACACCGACAACCTGGTTGTCGTCTCCCCCGACGTGGGTCGCGCCAAAGCTGCCAAGAAGCTCTCCGACATGCTCGGCTGCAGCCTCGCCATCGCCCACAAGGGCCGTCCGCGCCACAACGCCGCCGAGGTCATGGGCATCATCGGTGACATCAAGGGCAAGACCTGCATCATCAATGACGACATGATCGACACCGCTGGCACCCTGTGCGCCAACGTCAAGGAGCTCAAGGCTATGGGTGCCGGCGACATCTACGTGTGCGCCACCCACGGCATCTTCTCGGGCCCGGCCATCGAGCGCCTGAACGACGCCCCCATCATCGAGTGCCTCGTCACCGACGCCATTCCCGTCGAGGTCGGCGGCAAGATCAAGACCATCTCGGTCGCCGAGGAGTTCGCCGAGGCCATCTCTGCCGTTTACCACGAGGAGCCCGTCTCCACGCTCGTCGGCGGCGACTTCGCGCTGTAATCCAGCGCGCATCGCATCATCTTTGGTGTTTTTGAAGGGTCGGAGGCTCGCTTCCGACCTTTTTTTGCCCCTCGACAACCCGCCTTGGACAGTTAGTTCAGATTTGTATTAATTTTGGTATTCTTTTGGGCCATTTAATGCGTCGAAAGCTCTCTTGCCGGCATAATTCCGCTCGATTCCTCCACCTACGGATCTCTTCACCATGCCATTGGCCCCATTTTGCCCACCGAGTCCTTCAACAATGGCAATACACGCCGGCCGCCTAGTACAAATCTGAACTAACTGTCCAGCACCCATCTCAGTAGATGCCTCCAAGGCCAACCCATCACTCCATTCTCCACTTTTCCAAGGCATTCCGTATGATGTCGTTACCGCCCGCGGCGCGCGACGCCCCTTTGAGCGAAAAGAACGGCACGGCCATATCATTTCGCCAACGGCTTAGTACCTTATAGCTATGACAACCGTAATTTCACACCTCTCCGCCCTCCGCGCAATTCGCCGCGCTCGACGGGCGTACTCCGCCCTTCCCTGGGACGCCATCGATGACGAGCAACAGACACAAGCCCTCGTAGGTTGCGTTCCCAACAAGGACGCCATAGACTTTGCGGCCCTTGCAATACTTGACGCCTGGAGCGAAGACGACTCCGAGCGTCTAGACCTCTTTGTTGCGAGCGGCAGCAACAGACGACCCGACGGACGGCTCCTCCAGCACACCATCACCGCCCCTCTCCCCCAGGGCGCGATCATGCACATCGAAGCCGACATCTACGCAACGTCTCCCGCCATGACGGCCATGCTTTGTTCCAAAAATGAATCGGTTGCCAAAACCTTGATGCTTCTCATGGAACTGCTCGGAACCTACTCACTTCCGCCCGAAGCAACTTACCCCATCGCCTACGACGACACGTGGCCCGAGGCCAACAGCTTCGAAACGATGGACGATCTCGATTGCCAGGGCGACCAACCGACACCCGAAAAGCAAGCCGAAACCCGCTACGAACAGGCACACTACAAATGCGAGCCCGCCACAACCATCGAAGAGCTCGAGGCAGTCGCACGGTTTGCCAAAAGTAGTTCCTACGCCTCGTTTCGCACAGCTATCAAACTTGCCCGGGCCGGATCCGCATCCCCAGCGGAATCATTGATGTTCGCTGTCCTGGGCGCACCCATGCGCTTTGGCGGATTCGGGTGTTGCAGCCTGCCCATGGGAGGCCTGCTGCTCAACTATCGAATCGATTTCGACACCCTTGCGGTCAACATGTCCTCGGGCATCCCCTACGCCATCTGCGACTTATATTGCCCAGCAGCCGGAGTCGACAACGAATACAACGGAATTGGACATGAGCTTCAAAACGCTCGCATCCACGATGGCAATCGCAACAATGGCCTTAAGGCCATGGGTATCCACGTCCTGGTTATCAATCGTGACCAAATGAAGGACCTTGTTGCACTCGAAGCCTTCGCCCAGACGATGCATCGACTTGCGGGAGTTCGATTCCGCTACCGCATCAAGGGTTATCGCAAGCGTCAGGCCGCCTGGCTCAACACCCTGCGGGCCGGAATCGGCCTCGCGCCGGTCTAAAAGACTTTTACCCAGTGTTACCGAGCATGGCTGGACAGTTAGTTCAGATTTGTATAAACAGACGGCTAATGTCGAGGTGGTTTGCCGCCATCCCGGCGCCAATCACCTCATTTGAAGACTCAAAAGATCTGAAATAGCACAAATTGTGCTCCCCAAAGCGCCGTGACAGTTCCGTGGCCCCGATTTTGGCAGTCAAAGATCTCTTGGTTTATACAAATCTGAACTAACTGTCCATCCCGGCTTCCGACGACTGTCCAAACGCCCTCATGCAGCCTCAATCACCCTCCATTTGACAGCAGCAACGGGGTCGCTCACCATAGCAGGCGACAAATCGATGAAAGGAAGCACATGGCAGCTGCACAGCCGCTTAAGATTCGCATGGTTGCCGGACTTGGCAACCCTGGCGATGAGTATGCCGAGACCCGCCACAACGCAGGCTTTAAGGCGATCGACGAGCTGGCGCGTCAGGCCGGCGTCACGTACTGGAAAAACCAGGCCGGCGCCGAGGTCGCGCTCATCAACATCAACGATCCAGAGGAAGAGGGCGGCAAGCGCCAGATTGTGCTGGTCAAGCCGCAGTCGTACATGAACACCTCGGGCGGCCCCATCTCCAAGCTTTGCCGCGAGTACAAAATCAAGGCCGAAGAGCTGCTCGTAATCCACGATGAGCTCGACATTCCCGCCGGCGACGTGCGCGTCAAGGTGGGCGGCGGCCACGCCGGCCACAACGGCCTGCGTTCCATCATCGACAAGATGGGCAGCCGCGACTTTAGCCGCATCCGCACCGGCATCGGCAACCCTCCCGGCAAGATGGCTGTCGCCGACTACGTGCTCAAGCAGCTGCGCGCCCGCGAGGCCGAGGACTTCCAGGACACCTGCGCCCGCGCCGCCGACGCCGCCGGCCTGGCGATTGTGCACGGCGTAATCTATGCCCGCGACCACGTCAACGGCTCCGCCTCTGCCAACGGCAAGCACTAAAACCTACCAAAAAGGGATGTTTATTTTGGCAGGTTTTATATGCGAAAACGCCGCAGCGGCCGCATCGCAATAAACCCTGTGCCGCCATACATACCCAACGCCCTAAAAGGGGCCGGCCTCACCGATGTGCAAGGCCGGCCCCTTTTGTCGTTTTATCTGATAAAACCCGCCAAAATAAACCTGTCTCTTTGTGTTAGATCACTTTTCCCGCCTGCCAAAGATACACGCAAGCAACATGTCCATGAGGGTATAATTTACACCGTATGTCTGCACAACGCCTGTGCGCGTACGGTTTTATTCGGGCTGCCGTCCATTTCCGTGGAGGCACGGTTCGGTTGCCCTAACAAGAGAGGGGTTCTATGTATAAGATCCTGGAGAAGACGCAGTTCTCGGAGAAGGTGTTCAAGTTCCGCATCGAGGCGCCTGCAATCGCCAAGCATGCGCACGCTGGACAGTTCCTCATGGTTCGCGCCAACGAGACGGGCGAGCGTGTCCCGTTTACTCTGGCCGGCTGGAACGGTGACGAGGGCTGGGTCGAGTTCATCTTCATGGTGATCGGCAAGACCACCGAGATGCTTTCCACCTACGAGACCGGCGAGTCGCTGCGCGACGTCGTGGGCCCGCTGGGCGTTCCCACCGAGATGGCCGAGGGCCCCTGCGCCGTCATTGGCGGCGGCGTCGGCCTGGCAATTGCCTTCCCGGTCGCCAAGCACCTGGTCGAGACCGGCCACGAGGTGCACGCCATCATGGGCGCTCGCACCAAGGACCTCCTGCTCATGGAGGACCAGTTCCGCGAGCTCCTCGACGAGGACCACATCCACATCACCACCGACGACGGTTCCTACGGCGAGCAGGGCGTTGTCACCGCTCCGCTGGAGCGCCTGCTGCAGGACAAGGCCGTGAGCCAGGTCTTCTGCGTCGGCCCCGTTCCGATGATGAAGTTCTCGACCCTCACCGCCCAGAAGTACGACACCCCCATCACCGCGTCGCTCAACCCCATCATGGTTGACGGCACCGGTATGTGCGGCTGCTGCCGCGTCGAGGTGGGTGGCGTGACCAAGTTTGCTTGCGTCGACGGCCCCGACTTCGATGCCACCCTGGTCGACTGGGATGACCTTCGTGCCCGCCAGGCCGCTTACCGTTCCGAAGAGGGCGAGTCCCTCAAGGCCTATGAGGAAAAGAGCTGCGCATGCCACTAGTTAACGGTCGTTTCGTTGCCGATATGAAGTCGCCCCGCACCCCCGATAACGAGGAGCCGGCCGCCGAGCGCGCCTGCGACTTCCGCCCCGTCGACAAGGGCTTCACCGAGGAGATGGCTCTGGCCGAGGCCGAGCGCTGCCTCAACTGCAAGAAGCCGTTCTGTGTTGAGGGCTGCCCCGTCAACATCAACATCCCCCGCTTTATCGAGCAGATCCGCGAGAAGGACTTTGGCGGCGCCCTCGATACCATCCGCGAGGACTCCATGCTTCCCGCCATCTGCGGTCGCGTCTGCCCGCAGGAGAACCAGTGCGAGGGCAAGTGCATCCGTGGTAAGAAGTCCGAGCCTGTGGCCATCGGCCAGCTCGAGCGCTTCCTGGGTGACCGCCCCGAGCTCGCCTCCACGCCCAAGATGGCTCCCAAGAACGGCAAGAAGGTCGCCGTCGTCGGCTCCGGCCCGTCCGGCATCACCTGCGCCGGCGAGCTCGCCCGCAACGGCTTTGACGTTACCGTCTTTGAGGCCTTCTTCACCGGCGGCGGCGTGCTGGTCTACGGCATCCCCGAGTTCCGTCTGCCCAAGGCGGTCGTCAAGCGCGAGATTGACGGCCTTGAGGACATGGGCGTCAAGTTTGAGTACAACTCCGTCGTGGGCAACATGGCCACGGCCGATGAGCTGTTCGAGCAGGGCTTCGACGCCATCTACGTGGCGACCGGCGCTGGCCTGCCCAAGTTCCTCAACGTCCCCGGCGAGAACCTGCCCAACGTCTTCTTCGCTAACGAGTACCTCACCCGCGTGAACCTGATGAAGGCCAACAAGTTCCCCGAGTACGACACCCCCACCAAGCACGGCAAGAACGTCGTCGTCTTTGGCGGCGGCAACGTGGCTATGGACGCTGTCCGTACCGCCAAGCGTCTGGGCGCCGAGCACGCCATCATCGCCTACCGTCGTACCGAGGACGAGATGCCCTGCCGTCGCGCTGAGCTGCACCATGCTAAGGCCGAGGGCGTCGAGGTTCTGCCGCTCGTCTCCCCGCTCGAGTTTATCGCTGGCGAGGACGGCTCCGTGTGCGCCGTCAAGGTCCAGAAGATGGAGCTCGGCGAGCCCGACGAGTCCGGCCGTCGTCGCCCGGTGCCCATCGAGGGCGCCATCGAGGAGATCCCCTGCGACGTCGCGATCTCGGCTATCGGTACCAACGCCAACCCCTTCGCTGCCAAGATCGGCGGCAAAATGGAGCTCAACAAGTGGGGCTACATCGTCGCCGACGAGGAGACCGGCCAGACCACCGATCCCCGCATCTGGGCCGGCGGCGACATCGTCACCGGTGCCGCTACGGTCATTCTGGCGATGGGCGCCGGCAAGAAGGCCGCCGCTTCGATCGCCAAGAGCCTGCTGGGTGAGTAATCACCTGCAGCGCTAACCACCAAACGGCAAAGTCCCCGTCGGGCACACGCCCGGCGGGGACTTTTTCTATGCCGGCCGCCCGATCACCATAAAGGGAACGGGCACCTTTGCGGTGGTTGAGGGCCTGGCCGGCGAACCGATTCCGACGTTTGTCTCAATCTGTAACAGTTAGAGACCAAATTCCTCGCTACGTGTTACAGATCGAGACGTTAGGTTGGCGGCCGAACAGTTCATCTCAATCTGTAACACTTGGAGTCCAAATATCTGGCTCGGTGTTACAGATTGAGATTTTTCTAAAGCCGAGGATGGGCGCCGCCGCCAAAACCTAGCGCTTGCGGCGCTTGGTCGCGGCGATGCCGGCGGTAGCTACGGTTGCGCCGGCGATGCCTAGGGCGGCGACCGTCATCACGGCGGAGTCACCCGTGCTGGCAAGCTCCGTGCCGCCGGACTTCTTGCCGTTCTTGCCCTTACCCTTGGACTTGTCCGTCGTCACCGTGGTCGTCGTCGAAGTCGAACTGCCCGCAGGGACCCCGGCCCCACCAGAGCCATCCGTACCGCCGCCCTGCCCGCCGCCGTCAGGCGTCGGCTCGGGCGTCGGCTCGGGCGTCGGCTCGGGCTCGGGCGTCGGCTCAGGCGCCGCCTCATCGGTCACCGTAATCGTAATGTTCAGACGCTCGGAATACTCGCTGTACGACATGCCAGGGCGCTGTGCCGCAATGCGCACATACATGTTGCTATCGAGCGCAATAGGCTCGGTGTACTTTACGCGGCCTTCGTCACGGCAGGGGCAGGTGTCGTTGGTGGTGTACCAAATCGTCGTGCCATCCTCGGCCGAAAGCTCTAGCTTCGTGCCCTTGGGCACTGTAATGTAGTTCTCCTTGGGCGACCATGCACCAAACGTCGTCGCACCAATCGTCGCCACCGGTCGCGCCGGTCGCACCGCCTCGGCAGACACGCGAACGTCGACCTGCTTGGACAGCGCCGTGCCGTCAACCGCCGCCGTCAACGTCGTCAAACCAGGCAGAGCGCCATGCAGCACAAACGTCGCCGCGCCGTCCTCGCCCGTCACGGCCTGGGTGGCATCGACAGAGCAGATAGCCGAGGACTCCAGCCCAACACTAACCTTGGCGCCCGCAAACGGCTTGCCCGCCTTATCGGTCACGTGCGCCACCAGCTCAAAGTCACTGCCATCAAGCATGGTCACGGCCTGCTCCACGTTGAGCTTGAGCTTGTCGGCACGAGCGCCCACGACAAGCTCTCCACTTGCCCAGCGCTCCATGGCCGTGCCGGCGTAGTTGCGAGCACCGTCGAGCTCAAGCGCCACCGTCGAGCCCGCCTCACACGCATCGGCATAGCGAATACGCAGCACGCGCGACAGCGGCTTGCCATTGGGATCGTCCTGCTTGTCGAGCCACGTATACGTCACGTCGCCCAAGCCCTGCGCGCACAATGCGGCCAGGGCATCGTCGCTCGCATCCATATACTGCGCAAACTCAACCTCGATGCAATCGGTATAGGCATGGGCCGAAACCACCTCGGGCGCCGCCGTCGACACCAAGCCAATGTTCACCTCAGTCTGAATCGGCGGCACGCGCAGCCAAGCCGAACGCGCTTCCTCATACCCGCCCTTGGTCACGCGCACCTGATACCAGCCGGTCGGCGTATTCCAGTTGTATGCACCGTCCGCACCCGTTGCAAGCGGATTGTCCTGCTCATACTCCTCGGCATCCCAACGCACTTCATTGGTACCGGCCGCATCGTCGGCGCTCCACAGCTCAACCGTTGCGCCTTCAACCGTATTGGACAGCAGACCCTCGTACACCACGCCCGCAGGGTCGGGTGCTGCCTTGGCAGCCACATTGCGATAACGAGCCTCGAAGATCGACTGCATCTTCTCGTCCGAGATCAAGCCATCCTTGTTGGCCTTGTAGACCTCGGCATCGGTCAGCTCGCCCCAGTTGACCGTAATACGATTCTGACACGCGCGCTCCACCTGCTCGCAGGCAACATCGTAGGCGCATTCGGCATTGGTCAACTTAACCGCGCGCTCCGAGCCCACGCTCGTCGAGGCCGCATCATAGGCGGCGCCCACCACGGTACCCGCCGAGCCAGCCGTTAGCACGCCGGCGATCGTCATAATGGAGCCCACCGCCACATCGGTACTATCGTGGCAGAGCTGGCGATACAGCAGATCCTCAAACGCACGCGCCTTCTCCATGGCGTCACGCAGCGCGTAAATGCACTTCCAGTCGTCCTCGGTCTTCTCGGGCTTGGCAAGCAAGCGCATATGCTGAAGCTCATAGCCCTCGCGCTCGCCCTTCACCTTCTGCATACGGACGTTCACGTTCTCCCAGTTCTTGCTGGCATCGTTCACGCCGTAAATGCCGGTAAAGACGCCGATACCCTGGGTCGCCGCGGGAAACGCCTGTCCGGCCGCCTTCCACGCATCGGTCTTAAAGACCTGTCCGAACATCTCGCACTCGATCTTATAGCTCTTGAGCGAACGGATCGTGCGGATGAGCTTCATATGGGCGCTCACGTCGCCGTTGCGTTTCCAGGCCATGAGCCATCCGCGCACCTTGGAGTTGTTGAGGCTATGGACCACATTCCAGTTGTCGTACAGGTTGTCCAGAATATCGCACTGCATGGCGATCGAATTAAACAGAAGCGCCTGGTTCTTGTTGTTATTGGAGTTCTCGATAAATTCCGACTCTATATAGGCCGTCTGCTCGCCATCGGGCGCGGCGACCTTAAAGCCCTTGATGATATCGTCGTCAGCCGCCTTGTAGCTCAGCGAGCTGCCGAGCGCCTGGCCCAAATCGTTAAACCCGCTCGTCGACTGGCCGTTGTATTCGCTGGCCTTAATGCCCGCACACTTGTTGAGCGCCGCAGCGGTTGCGTCATTCCAGCTTCCGTATTGGTTGAGCCGGCCGATACCCATCGACTGGCCCACCAGATCCTCGGCCTGCTGGGCGATAAACTCCGCTCGCGATGCATGGTCGACGAGCTCCTTGATGGCGGCCGCATCCGCAGGGTTCGCACCCTGGGCCGCCGCGAGTTCCTGATACCAATCCTCGCTGGTGCCGTAAGCATCCTCAAAGATCATCTTGTCCACATTGACGCCATAGCTGTCGCCCTGCTGGGTCAGCAGCGCCGCCGACCCGCCGACCGCGGCCTTGAGCTCAGCCGCAAACTGCGCGGCCTCCTCGTTGCCAGCATCATCGCCCTCGCCGTCGCTGGCGGCAGGGGCGCGACGAGCCTTGCGGGCAGCTCCACCTTGGGCTTCGTCCTCTTTACCGTTCTCGTCCTCCTCGGCAAACGCATCGGCGACCATCTTGTCAATCGCGTCGTTAAAGGCCTCGTCGACATCATTAAACGAGTTATCCATCATATACTCGTGCCACTGCTGCACGGCATTCGAGAACTCCTGCTGGCGCTCCTCGGCCGCGGCGGAATGCTTTTTGGCCGAAGCTTTGGCGTCAAAACTCAGCATGGTCATAAGCTGGGCATTGGAGATGCGGTAGGTCTTCGGCATAAAGATCTGCTCAAAGTTGCCGCAGTTCACATAGGTCGAGTCATTCGCCTTGTTAAACTCGTCGAGCAGCTTAAGGTAGCCCTCGTCCACATACTCCGCCACATAGCGCACACGGGTGCCCTCGCGCGACTTTTGAGTCAGAGGAATCGTCACCGTCTTGCCATCCACGCAGTCCACGTACAGGTCGAGCGTGTCGGCGGCCTCTTCGTTTCCCACCTCGAGCGTGATGTCAAAGGTCCAGTAGGCGTTCTTCTTTTGTGGCAGATGATGGAAGGTCCACAGGCTCTTGCCGGTGTCCTTGCCGTCCTTGACCAAGTTTTGCGTACCGCCACGATACGTCACATCAAAGCTCCAGACCGAAGCGCTCGGAACATAGCGCACGTAGTTGCGAGCCGTCACCTCTGCGGCAGCGGCGGCAACATCGGTCGAGCCCACGCGCGCCTCGAGCGTCACACGCTCGGCGGCAAGCGTATCCTGCGGCAGGTCGTATTCAATCTTGGCACGGCCGAGTTTATTGGTCTTGCCGGTGTACTTTGCAGCCGACGAGCCCGTCCCCACGGTGAGCTGCACGCTCTTGCCCGGCGCTGCATAAACGTAGGCCACATTGCCCAGCAGGCTGTGAACGTCGGTGTTGTCGACCTCGATGCGCGATCCGCTAACCTCGAGTGTGGTACTTCCCAGCGGCAATGTCACCTCGCCCAGCGTAATGAGCGGCGAGATGGCATAGGTGCCCGAGGACTTAGGCTTAAAGCGCACAAAAACATCGGCGCCCGCGCTCTTCTTCATATCGAGAACGAGGTTGTCGCCCTCCCAAGTTGTGTCAGCCCACATGGCATCGGAGCTTGCGCCGGCTTCGCGAGCGCCTGCGGACACATCCTCGACGGCATCCTTGGCCAGCGGAATCTCAATCTTGGCAGCCTGGCTGTCCTTGAGCTCGTAATGAATGCGCAGCTCGGTCTCCACGCCAACGACCGCGGACGAATCAGCGATAACCGAGCCCGCCGTCAGCCCGCGCTCGGCACGATACGTCTCCACGTCAAACGTCGGCACGTCGAGCGTCACGTTGAGCTGCTTGCCGTCCTCGATCTTCACCTGTTTTTGCGCGATATGCTTACCCACGGTCAGTCCCAGGCGGCTAAACGTGGAATAGCTCGTCGCTTGGATGTCGTAGCTCGTCTTGTTAAAGGCGACGATGGTGTACGAACCGGCCTTAAGGCGCGGCGTCTCGGCCTTCATGATAGGCGTGGTGCCATCGTCTTCGTAACCCATCAGATAGGTGACGCCGTCGGCGACTAGCCTGCCGTCGGACGTACGGAACACCAGCACGCGGTTGGCGCCCTGGTAGTCGCCCTTGGTCGTGACCGTCGCCGTGCCCCAGGGCTTCAAGTCGATATCGACCTTGCCGACCGAAGGCTTCACCGTCGCCGTCGCCCCACCCAGCTTGAGGCTGTCTTTGGGCTCGAGCGTTATCTCCAGATCCTGGTCCGCGTCGGCAATGGCCTGCGACACCACGAGCACTGTGCCCTGGATGCGGTAGTCGTTTTCCTTGTCGCCCTTGGCAGGCTTGAGCGTCTTGCCGCCGCTCTTCACCGTCAGATCGATGTTATCGAGACTATCGAGCTCAATGCGTTCGGTCTTATCCTGGCCCACAATCGGTTCGAGATAGCCCACGTTGAGCTCAATCGCGCGCGAAGCCGGAATCTTGGTAAAGTCCTCCGCCTTAATCTCCCCGATATTCCATGTGCCCGTCATCTGGTCGCCCGGGCGCGCCAGCACCATGTCATAGTAACCACTGAGCGAAATGCGCAGCGTTGCTGCCGTCTTGGAGAGGACGTCGGCAGCAACGGAGCCGTCGTCGCCAACCGTCAACGGCGTGGACTGCCCCGCCTGCACGAGCACGGCCGCCGCGCCCTGGGGAAGTTTGCCCGTGATTTGGGCGTCCTCGCCCATCCACTCAAAGGTATAGGCGGGACGCGTTGGGTCGGCCGAGTCCATGCGATCGGCGACGGCATCGGCAATCTTCTTGATCATCGAGGGGTTGCCCGCCGAGTCCGTCGCATAGGCATAGATGGTCTGGCCCTCGCTAAAAGGCATCAGGTAATCGACGCCATCGATCGTCACGTTGTTGGTGTACAGGCCCGCCTCTTCGAGCTTGATGTCGGGATTCATGACGCGCAGGGTCACCGCATTGTGGTTGGTGGTCGAGGTGCCGGCGCTGCTGGTATTACGCGTGTTGTCGAACGGCTCCAGATCAATCGACTGCACGCTCTTGGGCACAACAATTTCCTTACCGGCCAGCGCGGGATCGAGGTAAGTAAACGCGTGTGCTCCGATATATTTGACGCCATCGCCGATCGTCACCGACGACACATGCGAGCACCCGTCAAAGGCATAGCGCTCAATCCGCTCCACCGTGCCCGGCACGTTGATCTGCGTAAAGGTGAGTACCGTTGTGTCCGAGACATGGAACTGCGGCACGCCGCAATTGGCGAAGGCGCGATAGTCGATAGTCTTAACCGAAGGCGGCAGCGTTGCCACCACATTGTCGTCAAGTTGTTCGCAGCCCTCAAAGGCCTGCTCGGGAATCGTGGTAAAGGCCGCGTTGTTGGGCCAGGTCACCGTGTGAAGTGTCTTGCTTCCGGTAAACGCATTCCAGCCCAGTTCCTCAACCGAATCGGGCAGTGCGATCTCTTTGATGCTGCTGCCGCCCAAACCGCCCACAGAGCGGATATGCGAATCGGGGGCAAACGTAATTGATGTGAGCGCAACGTTTCCCATGCCCTTAAGACTCACGACATTTTTGCCGTCGATGGTCGAGGGCACCTCCAACGTGGTAATGCCCGCGTCGCCATACTTGATAGAAATTTCGTTGGTGAGGCTATCGATCGAGAAGTAGTACTGCGCGGGAGTCTGCTCGCCGGCCACGTAGCCATCATCGTATTCGCCTTTTACGCCCGTAGCGCCCTTCGAGGTCATCCAGAGCCCAAGATCCTCATTCCAGGTTGCTTCGGCTTCGGCGGTCTCCTCCTGCTTCTGCTGCTCGGCGAGTTCCTTGCCCTCGACAAGATCGGTGGCAAGCGTACCCGCAGGTGTGCTCTCGGTCTGTCCGGCGCCCGTCAGGCCCGCCGCCGATGCAATCTCGGAGGCCGGGGGCGTAGGGGTGTCACCGGCCTCGAGCGCTGCGGGGTCGGCAGCGCCGGCATCGGGCGCGGGGTCGGCGGAAGCAGAGTCTGACGTTTGGGCGTCAGCCGAATCGGCAGGGGCGGCGTCGTCCGCTTGGCCGTTATCCGTCTGCACAAAAGTGCTATCGGTGTTGAGGGCCTCGGCAAACGCGCCCGCGGGAAACGAACCTGTCACCATCGCGAGGGTCACCGTGGCAACCGTCAGCCGGCGGCAAAGCGCTCGAGCAGTAGTCCACCTCATGGTCGTTCCTTTCCTGAAACCAAAAGTCATCCAGCGTAATCGTTGTCCAAAAACAAAGCGAACGGTAGGTTCATATATACGAACCTACCGTTCTACCTGCGCAAACCACCAAAAAGGGGAAAGGCACCTTTGTGGTGGTTCTGGACTTGGCCGGCCAGTTTGTCTCAATCTGTAACAGTTAGAGGTCAAATTCCCCGCTTGGTGTTACAGGTCAAGACGTTAGATTGGCGGCCATTCGGTTCATCTCAATCTGTAACATCTAGAGCCATTTTGGGCAGTTTGGTGTTACAGATTGAGATCTTGCAAAAGCCGAGGATGGGCGCTGCCACCAAAAACCTAGCGCTTGCGGCGCTTGGTCGCGGCGATGCCGGCCGCGGCAACGGTTGCACCGGCGATGCCCAGGGCAGCGACCGTCATCGCGGTGGTATCCCCCGTGGTAGCCAGGACAGCGTCGCCCTTCTTGGTCGGTGCGGCTTTCTCAACCGTCTTGGTCGGGGTAGTTGTCGCGACCGGCTTTGTCGCGGGCTTCACCACAGGCTGCGGTGTCGGCTTGGGATCCGGCGTAGGCTGCGGATCGGGAGTCGGCGTGGCTTCAGGCGTAAAGGTCAGATCGGTGTTGAGCCACAGGGTGTAGATCCAACCGCTCTCGGGATCAACCACACTCGCTTCGTCCATCTGGTAGCCGCACTCCTGGCCGTTGATCACCAGCTTGGTGTCGGGCGTAAAGTAGAAGCCGCGCGCGGACTTGAGGTAGATACCGTAGCGATAGGTCACGCCGGGCTTAAAGACGTCGATGTGATTCGTGATGTTCTGATCCCAGAACTTCTGAGAGTTCACTTCGCTGCCATCGCTGCCCGTCCAGAACTCGCACTGGAGAATAGAGTCGGAACCCGCCGGAGTACCCGCCGTAAAGACCGGCCTGTCGCCCGCCTTAAAGGTGGTCATGGCACCGCTAATCTCGATAAGGTCGATTGCCCGCCACTCATCAATCGGAGCCTCGCACAGCATATTGTCAGCGTTTGGCGCGAAGACACCGTTGTCGGTCTTGATGTGGGGCACCCAACGGCCGTTGACGTTCATTTCGCAGTCATCGGCCACGGTATTGTCGCCCTTGAGCCTCAGCTCAACGGAGTACATGTAGAACTTGCCCTCTTCGAAGTGGTCAATCTTCTTCATGCCCGGCTTGTACTGCGCGGGATCGGAATACCAGAAGGCGACGGGTACCGACTCCCTGGATTCCATATTGAGCTCCATCTCCTCCCAGCACTCATACGCAATCTCGTACTTGTCGGCATCGGCAGCGGGAATCGTCGCGGTCGCGCGCGGTGCCTCGCCGGGCGCGTAGTCGGTCTTCACGTCGTTGACGTTCAGATTCTCGAGGGCTTCGTTTTCCGATGCATCAAGCGTAATTTCGCTATTGATGGCGTAGCGGAGGCAATAGTCGTCCCTGGTTTCGTTGAGGGTAATCGAGCTGCCCGCGTAGCTGTTGTCACCTTCATAGTCGGTGCCATAGTCAGTTCCGGTATACGTCAGTGCCGCGCCAATATAAAGAACCTCATTGCGCGTGAGTCGATACGAGCCGCCTGCCGCGCCACCCGTAAAGGTCAGCGTCAGCCTCATGTGATCGCCAACAGGCTCAAAGTGAGCCGTCACATCGGACATAGATGTGTCCTGGACTTCAGCCAGAGTGCCCGAAACAGCATCGGCCCGGTAGTACTTGGTTTCGACAAGTTCGCAGAGCGGCTCATCCGGCATGCCGCCCTCAACATCGGGAAAATCATAAGTATACGACTGGCCCTTTTCGAGTGTGACATTGCTCGGAAGCACGCAGTCCGTGTAGTGGGGAACCACGGTCGTATTGACCCTAACGCCGCCCTCGCCTGTCACATCGGTCACGCCACAGGGCATGATGGCGTCGCTTGCCGGAGTGGCGGCGTTGTCGCTGGGAGTGTTTTGTTCAGCGGGTGTCGCATCGTTCGCCGTTGCCGCTGATGCGTCCTGCTGAGCCTGCTGAGGTTCTGCCGTGGATTGCGCCACCGGAGCCGCGTCAGTCATCGGCGCAGCCGGGGCCACCGGTACCAGCGCCGGAGCCGCCGTATCCTCCGTAACCGTCGGCGTCACCGGAGCTGCGGCCACCTCGTCCGCCGCAGCGACAGGATCGGCACATTCCGTCGCCAGCGCCACGCTCGGCAGCAGCAGCTGACCAACCATAAGCGCACACGCACCGACGCTCGCAATCCTCACACCCACACAACGCCAGGTACCGTGAACCAGCGAGCAGGTACGCTCGCGTTGGGTTTGCTTATCAAAGTGGCTTCCGCACATAACGCCCTCCTTGGTCGTAGGGACATACCGCCACAAAGGTGCCCGTCCCCTTTGTGGTGGTCCTGTAGCACCAAGATGTGTCAAATGACTCCGTATACCTAGGTTCGTAGATGCGAACCTAGGCCTCTACCTGCGATTTAATTCAATATGACTTCGCCATCGCCGCACTCGTCCCGGGAACGCTACAATCGAGGGCACGATTATTCATCCACCCAAAGGACCGTCCTTGAACCTGAGCAAGCCTAAAATCAACGCGCTTCTGGCACTCGCGCTCTTCACCTTCGCCTTCCTTGCCGCCGAGTTTCGCTTCGACGTCAACGTCGGGCTGCTCGCCGATGCCGAACGCGTTGTAATCGCACAGGGCTTTATTCTGGGTGCGAGCGTGCTCGGCTTTATCGGGTACGCGCCGCTGCTCGGGCTCGCACAGCGCAAAGGCCACTCACTGGCAGCCGCCAACGCCGCTGTTCCCATCGCCATCCTGGGATTGACCCAGGTCCAGTCCCCCACAAGCCCGCTTGCGCTCGAGATTCTGGGATGTCTCGCATTCCTCGGACTCGGCCTACTGGGCGCCGCGGCGCACCACGCATTCTCGATGGCGTTCCAAGATGACCCAAAACTCGCCACCGGTGCCGGAGCGGCCTATGCCGCAGGCATCCTGATGCAGTTCGCGATCAACCTGCTCGACTGCGGCGGCATCGCGGAGCTCATCGTTCTTGGCACGGCGACGATCGTCATCTCCGCCCTCAGCGCCGCTCCCCAAGCGACAGACAAGGGCTCCAGTCGCACCATCAATCCCTTAGCCGAGCCCTCACACGCCCTCGCCAAACAGGCGTGCTGGAGCATCGCACTCGTCATGATTCTCGCCTGCTTGTTCTCCACCCTCGACAACGTCGTCACGTTCTCAAACGCCCACGGCACCATTGCCGTGCAAACCTGGCCACGCCTCTTTTTGGCAGCGAGCGGTCTGCTTGCCGGCATCATCTTTGACCTTGCCGAGCGTCGCTATATGGGACTCGTCATGCTCGGCGTCACGGTGCTTTCCAGCATTTCGATCTTGGCCGTGGAAGCCGGCGCCGACCCCAACTTGGGCCTCATCGTCTTTTACCTGAGTTCAGGCTTTTTCGTCACGTTCTTCACCGCCACGTTTACACAGCTAGCGCCGCGCATGCACGCGCCCGCCTTATGGGCCGGCATGGGTCGCGCGGCCAACAACGTATGCGCGTTCACTACATCGAGCATCTCGCTTGCCCTCGTGACCTCGGGCAACGTTGCCCTCATCATGATCGGTGCACTCGTCTTGCTCGTCGCCGCCTGCGCGGCATTCGTGGCAGCCGGCCTGTTCCGTCTACCCCAAACCGGGCAGGAGCGCGAGCGCGAGCAGCTGGCAGAAGAAGCACTCGCCGCCCCCACCATCGAGGAGCAGCGTCAGGCCTTCATCACCAACCACGCTCTCACCCCGCGCGAAGTCGACGTGCTCATGGCTGTAACCCAAGACGAACGCCCGCTCAAGCAGGTCGCCGAGGAGCTCGGTATCTCGATGCGCATGGTACAGCGCCACCTGAGCTCTATCTACCAAAAGACCGACACGCAGACGCGCGCCGGTCTCACCAAGGCCTTCCCCTCCGCCTAAAACAAAAGCCATCACAAAGGTGCCTGTCCCCTTTGTGATGGCTTTTGGTCGGCTAGCCTTCGAGCTGAGCCATCTTGTAGCGGTAGGCAGCGGCTATGACGTCTTTGCAGCCCTCGCGGCCCAGCTTGGCGCGGTTGACGACGATATCCTTGCCGCTCGTCATCTTCCACTTTCCGGCGCTGTAGCGCTTATAGAACGCCTCGCGTGCCTTCTGCTGCTGCTTGACCAGCTTGGCGCCCTTCTTTTTGTTGAGCCCACGCTTCTTGCGCACGATCTCGACGCGGTCCTCAAAGGGTGCGGTCACCAACACGGCAATGTGATTAGGGTTGTTACGCAGCAGGTAATCGGACAGGCGACCCTCGATAATGCAACTCTCGGTCTCGCCCAGGTCCAAAATCACCTGGCTCATCTTTTGGAACAACTTGTCCGAGTACGAACGCGCATCGTAGCGGTCGGGCAGAAACGCCATGTTCTCCACGGCCAGACGCTCGTCATAGGCGGCCATCTTATCGAGCGACTCACCCGCGCGCATCGACGCACGCACCAGCAGCTCGTTGTCGTACAGCGGAATTCCCAACTCGTTGGCAAGCATTCGGCCAATCTCGTGGCCCTCGGCGCCAAAGTCGCGCGCGATGGTAATGACCACAGGATTCTTCTTGTTCTCCAGATCGCTCATCGCGATTCCTTTCTCTATGTGACAAAGGGACAGTCCCTTTGTCACATTCATTTTGCCCCACCTTCGTCCTGGTTTCCCGAGTGCGGCAGATTGCCCCGAAAGAGGAGCGCCGCGTACTAAATGTACGCAAGCGACGATTGAGGGGCAAGGTGCCGTGCTTGGGGAAGCAGGACTATGCGGCCACAATGCGACGCTGATATGCCCTCACCAGCAGCGAGATACCAAAGTTGAGCACAAAGTACATCGCAAACACCAGGCCGTAGAGCATAAGCACCTGCGACAAGTCGATCGCGTGGGCCATCACGACGTTTGCCGTGTACATGAGCTCGGCCACGTTAATGCCCGAAAGATACGAGCTGTCCTTGATGACGGTCGTGCACTGGCTAAACAGCGCCGGAATGATCGTCTTAAACGTCTGCGGCAGAATGATGTAGCGCATGGTGGCAAAGAAGCCAAAGCCCTGGCTCTGCGCCGCCTCAAACTGGCCGCGCGGAATCGAGTTGAGGCCGCCGCGCACAATCTCGGCCATAACAGCGCTGGTAAACAGCGTAAAGGCGATGGTCGAAATCACAATGTCCAAACCCTGCACCGTAAAGTAGATAAACAGGATCCACAGCAAGTTTGGCGTGCAACGGAACAGCTCGATATAGGCGCTCACCAAAATACGGAATGGACGGGGCGCGTAGCTTTTAACGAGCGCCAGCACCGTGCCAAAGATGAGCGAGAAAAAGATCGACAGCGCCGAGATCTCGATCGTCTTAACAAAGCCGCCCCAAATGTAGAGCAGGTTGGTCGCGTTGAAGATTTCCATGCGCTAGGCCTCCTCTACGTTGTCGAGCCCCAGCTCGGCCAGGCTCATGCCGCGCGGGCGCTCCTTGGAGCGGCGCTCGAGCCACTGCACCAGCATGGCGAGCGGAAAGCAGATGATGAAATACATAAGGCAGCAGACGATGTATCCCTGCAGGTAACCGTACAGACTCACAAAGTTGTCGGAACGGTACATAAGGTCGCCGCCGGCCACAAGCGCCAGCACCGACGTGTTTTTGACCAGGTTGAGTGCCTGGTTACACAACGGCGGCAGAATGATCTTGAACGTCTGGGGCAGCACGATGTAGCAGTATGCCTGCGCACGGGTGAAGCCCTGGCTCTGGGCCGCCTCCATCTGGCCACGCGGAACGGCCTCGATACCGGTGCGGATGACCTCCGAAATGTAGGCAGCGTGATACAGGCCCACGCCCAAGAAGCCCAGCACAAACGGCGCGATACGCACCGGCTGGTCGGCACCGGTTATGGCCTGCAAAAACTGCGGACCGGCCATGTACATAAAGAGCACCTGCACGGGCAGCGGGGTGTTCTGGTAAAACTCCACGTACACGCGGCTTATGGCGCGCAGAACGCGAGAACGAGTGGTAGAGAACACGCCCAGCAGCGTGCCCAGCACCAGCGACAGCAGCAGACCGGCAACGACCACCTGCAGCGTCACGCCAAAGCCCTCCCAGAAGGGCCCCATGTTTTGGAATGTCGTCGACCAGCGGTCGGCGTCAAACAATCCTTCGAGCATTTGATTCCTTCCTTGGACGATGCGCCTATACAAGACCCCAGGTCTTAACCTCTTGGTCGAGCCAGCCGTCGGCCAGGCGATCGCATATCACCTGATCGACCACGGCCGAAAGATCACAGCCCTTCTTGGTCGCCACGCCGTAGCCCTGCTCGCCAAACTTGACCTCGGGTTGCAGCAGCTCAACGGTCTCGTTCATGTAACCGGCCAGCGTGGAGCGGTCCATGGCAAAGACGTCGATATTGCCGGCATCGAGCGAACTCTTGATAATGGGGTAGCCGCTAAAGGCCCTAAACTCGGGCTCGCAGCTAAAGCCGTTGTCCTTGATCATCTGCTCGATCAGGCCCTGCGTGGTGGCACCCTGGCTCACGCCAATGACCTTGCCGTCCAGGTCCTCAATCGAGGTAAAGCCCGAACGCTTCTTGACCATGAGTCCCACGTAGTCGGTACGGTACGGCGTCGAGAAATCCCAGCTCTTCTTGCGCTCGTCGGTGATGGTGTAGGTCGCCGCGACCACGTCGAGCTGGCCGTTATCGATCAGCGGGCCGCGCGTCTTGGGCGTTACGTCAGTAAACTCGACAAGCTCCTGGGCACGGGCCTCCTTGTAGCTCACGCCAAAGACGGCAGCGGCGATCTGGTAGCACAAATCGACCTCCATGCCCTCAAAGCGGCCCTTGGCGGTGTCGTAATAGCCGTAGCCAGGAACGTCCTTCTTAACGCCGGCATTCAGATGGCCACGCGACTTGATGGCCGCAAGCTTAGACCCCTTGTCGGAGTCCTCACCGCCGGTGGAGTTGCCGCAACCGGTAAGCGCGGTCCCCGTCAGCGCGAGCATACCGGCGCCCGCCAGCTGCAAAAAGTGGCGGCGCGACACGGCCGCCCTCGTCATATCCGTCATGTCCATCACCGCGCCTAGTGCAGAATCTTGGACAGAAACTCGCGGCAGCGCGGGTTCTCGGGGTTATCGAAGAAGTGCTCGGGTGTGCCCTCCTCCAGGATGCGGCCGTCCTCCATAAAGATGACGCGGTCGGCCACCTGGCGCGCAAAGCCCATCTCGTGCGTCACGCAGATCATGGTGATATCCTCCTGCGCGAGCTCGATCATAACGTCCAGGACTTCCTGGACCATCTCGGGGTCGAGTGCCGAGGTCGGCTCGTCAAACAGGATGATGGGCTGCTTGGTGCACAGGGCACGGGCAATGGCGATGCGCTGCTGCTGACCGCCCGAGAGGTTCTGCGGGTACTCGCCGGCCTTATGCGCCATGCCGACGCGCTTGAGCGCGGCGATGGCGATCTCGGTCGCCTCCTCCTTACTCTTCTTTTGCAGCTTGATGGGCGCGAGTGTCAGGTTGCCCAGCACCGTCATGTTGGGATATAGGTTGAACTGCTGAAACACCATGGAGCTGTACTTACGAGCCATCTCCAGATGATTCTTCTTGGTGAGCGGCGTACCGTCGATGATGACCTCGCCCGACGTGGGCTCCTCCAGATAATCGACGCAACGGATGAGCGTGGACTTGCCCGAGCCGGAAGGCCCGATCATTACGAGCTTCTCGCCGCGCTTGACGGTGAGGTTGATATCTTTGAGCACATGCAGGTCGCCAAAGTACTTGTTGAGATGCTTGATCTCGATCATGTCTGCCATGAATATCCCTTCCCTGCGCTTACACGAATTGCTCTATTTTACGGAAAGAACCACGTTTCCGCAGCCCACACTGCATTCCCGTAAAGAACCCGCAACCTTTAACCCACTCATTGGGGACAGACTTAAATGAGTACCCAGCCCACCAAAAAGGGGCGCGACCATGACGGCCACACCCCTCAAGACCCGAAAATAATACAACCGCCTTGTTGAGCATAAGTCAGCGAAAACCCGTACACGCGAGCAAGGTGACGTGAAATGAAAGGGCGCAGACCTCATGGTCGCGCCCTTGAAATTGAACGTCAGATTGCCGCGTGTACGGGTTTGCAGCGTCGAGCCGTTACGCGGTTTGGTAAAACCGCGTAACAAATTACGCGAGTTTGCCGCCGACGATCTTTGCCGCGGCCGGCTTATCGAAGTTGCCGCCGGTGGCCTTGCCGAGCGCCCCCATAACCTGGCCCATCTGCTTCTTGGACGTGGCGCCCAGCTCGGCGATGACCTGCTCAATCAGAGCCTCGAGCTCCTCGCCCGAAACCTGGGCGGGCAGCAGGCTCTCCAGAATCTTGACCTGCTCGGTCAGGTTGTCGGTACGATCTTGATCGGTACCGGCCTTGATGGACATCTCCAACGTCTCGCTTGTCTGCTTAATCAGACGCTTGATCATGCTGTTGACGTCTTCCTCGGTCACGTCGCGGCGCTCGTTGACCTCGATGTTCTTAACCTCGGCCTTGACCTGGCGAATGATAGACAGGCGAACCTTGTCCTTGGCCTTCATGGCGGCAATCATTTCCTGCTGCAGCTCTTCGTTGGTCATCTGCAAATCCTCCTCAATAACATGGGCGGCACTCGCACGAGCACCGCCCCTTGATTACTCAGTCGTCGACGAATCGTCGGTCGAGCTCTTGGTGACGCCCTTCAGGCTCACGTTATAGGGCACGTCCTTGGGCATGGGGTTGACGGTAATGTCGGCATCCTTCGTGTACTTCTCCAGCCACTCGTTGTATGCCGTGCCCGATGCCTGGGTCTTCACCACATTGGAAACGTACTTCTTAATAGCCTTGGGCACCTGATTGATGTCATCGACCTGGCCATCGACATGGAAGTAGTCGGTGCACTTGATGATGTGGTAGCCATACGTCGACTCGACCACGTCGCTCACATCGCCCTTGTTAAGGCCCTCGAGCGCCGTCTGGTAGCTGTCGACAAAGGTGGTGAGCTTATCCCAGCCCACGTCACCCTTCTTCTCCTTGGAACCGGTGTCGTCGGAATACTGCTTCACGGCATCCTCAAAGCTCAGCTCGCCGGAGTTGATCTTATCCAGGCACTCCTGCGCCTTGGCCTTGGCGGCGGCCTTGTCCTCGTCGGAAGCGTCGGAATCAACCTTGATCAGGATGTTCGACGAGCGGCGGGCATCGTTGTAGTTAGACAGGTTCTCGTTAATGTAATCGACAATCTCGCTGTCCTTGGGCTTGCTGGTGGGAGCAACGGCATCCTTAAGCTTCTGCTGCGCCAGGCTCTCCTTGAGCGAGTCCTTGTAGGTGTCCTCGGTATAGCCGTAGGTCTTAAGGGTCTCCTTAAAGGTCTTGGCGCCCCCCGCGCTCTTGCAGGCGTCCTTCCAAGCCTTCTCTACTTCCTCGTCCGAAACCGTCACGCCGTTCTCCTTCTGCGCCTGCTGGAGCAGAATCTGCTGCGTATAGGAATCGATGAGCTGTTTGCGGTACTTCTTGGGCGTCAGGTCGTTATTGACCAGATACTGCGCCCAATCCTTGTCCTTGGTATATCCGTAGGACGTGCGCATGCTCATGATCTGCTTGGTTACGGTGTCCTCGGTGAGGTTGGTTCCGTTGACGGTAGCAGCCACGCCGCCGGTCAGTTTGTAACCCGAGTTATTGTTCTCGGTCTGCGACATCAAACCGGAGCACGCCATGGCCGAGACGGAAAGCAGCATTGCCAGCACGCCGATAACCACCAGAACGATCTTGACGGTCTTGGACACATAGGTCTTGCGCTGCTTCTTGCGAGAGCTGGAGGCAGCGCGGGACCGTTGCTCGGGCGTCGGTGCGGCCTCTGGGTTCTTTTTCTTGTTTGCCATAGTTGGCCTTTCGCATCACGAATCGAACAAACGTCATTGTGTCACAACGCAGCCCCGCGGCACGCCTGGTGCATGGGAGACAGGTCAATCTGCACCATTTTGGTGCAAAGGGGACAGCTCCGACAGCTGGGGACGCTCCTTTTCTGCCGGCAGTTAGGGACAGCCCCCAAATGCCAGTCTTAGAAGTGGCGGCGGATGGCGTCGACCATGCCCTGGGACGAAGTCTGACCGAGCACGTCGGCTGCGGCGTCGGCATCCATAAAGATATTCATAAGCGCTTGCAGGGCCTCGACCTGGCCGCCCGGCTCGGCAATACCCAGATTGATGATGATCTGCGCCGGCACGGGGGCACCCATGCCCGCCATAGCATTGAACGTCACGGGCGCGGAGGGCTTCACCACCGCGATATAGGGCTTAGCCACAAACCCCGGATCGGTATGCGGAATGGCAATATTGGCCGCCGGCATGGCGAGGCCTGTGGGATAGATGTCCTCGCGCGTACGGACGGCATCGAGCCAACCGGACGCAATGTAGCCGCGCGGAGCGAGCTCGCCCTCGAGCCGCGCAAACACCTCATCCGGCGTCGCGCACTCCCAATCAAAAAACACCAGCTCAGGCGCGAATAGCATCTCGGCGTTATCCGCCATACCATCCTCCAAAGTTGCATGAGGTTCACAATGCCCCATATGATAGCGAAACCAGACAGGCAAGGTTAGCCGAGGATCCCAATCATCTCGAGTGCGCGGGCAGGCGTCAAGCACACCTCGGGCATCGCCTCCAGCATGCGCCGGTCGCTCGTGACCACGTAGTCAACATCTGCCGTCTCGCCCGAAGCGATGATGAGGTTGTCTTCGAGATCCGGCATGCGCTTGCCAAGCATGCGCGCCATCTCGCACTCTGCCAACGAAAGCGGAGAGGCAGTTGCCACCTGCATCATGTGCTCGATGCAGGCCCATGACGCCGAGGTAAACGGCACGTTAATCCCATTCGCATTCCGCCGGGCCAGACGCCGAGGCAGGATATAGAACACATCCTTTGCCGTCGTGGGCGTGTACAGAAGGTCAATCTTTCCCGCCTCGGCCAGTTCAACTAATCTCTTCGCTTCGTCGAACGCCCCCTCTTGCAGGTAATAATCGAGCCAAACGTTCGTATCTACCAAGAGACGCTTTGCCTCGATCATCGACAATTCGCCTCAATATCGGCAATCATCGTGTCATACATATCATCTCGTACGGCGTCCCAGTCTTCCGCAGATGATCCAACTGGCGCAAAATCCGAAGCACTTAGCCCCAGCGATGAAAAAGCTAGGCCACACCCCTGCTCAGCCAGGCTCTCCGCGCGGGGTGCCTCGCGCTTATCCGTCACCATAAATCCCGGCAACGCTTGATGCTCGACAAGATAGGCCCAAAGCGCACGAACGGCATCGCTCGGTCCCAATCCATTGCGTGTCAGGACCGCATCGCCACCAGCCTTGAGCATAGGATCGATTCGTGTGTTGAGCTGCACCGTTGCTGCACCCATAGCGGCTCCTCTCTACTTGCTAGCAGTATAGCAAACATAAAAGGCCACGCAAAAGGGCCCCGCCCACACACGGACGAGGCCCTATCGGATTTCTTGGAATGGGAATGGTGCCCGTCACGTTATCCAGAGCCCAAAATCAAAGAGGTATTAAGCTGATTGGGGCACATGTGATTCCATATGCCCCAATCAGCTTTTTGATAGTTTACATTGCAAGGAAAACCAAGCGAATCCTTTTACGCACGATGGCGCGCCGGATCAATTGCCACCTTGCCGCTCTCCAACACGTGGACGCGGCCGTCAGCGAGCATCTGCACGACCTCGGGATACAGCACGTGCTCGATCGCATGGATGTGCTCCTCGAGCGTGTCGACGTCCCAGCCTTCCTCAACGGCCAGCGCGCGCTGGGCGATGATGGGACCGTTGTCGTAGATCTCGTTGGCAAAATGCACAGTCACACCGGTCACCTTGACGCCGCGCGTAAAGGCATCGTCGATCGCATGCGCACCGGTAAAGCTCGGCAGCAGCGCCGGATGCAGATTGACAACGCGGTTGGGGAACGCCGCCAGCAGCGGCGTATGCACCATTCGCATGTAGCCAGCCATGACCACATACTCGCAGCCGCGCTCGAGAAGCTCGTGCGCAATAATCTCGTCGGCGGCGATAGGGTCGGCGTAGACACCCTTGGAGAGCGTCAGCGTCTGGATACCCGCACGCTCTGCACGCTGCAGGCCCTTGGCCGAAGGACGGCTCGACACCACGAGCTCGATCGAAGCATTGAGCTTGCCGGCGGCGATCAGGTCGATCAACGCCTGTAGGTTGGTGCCCGAACCGCTGATGAGCACGCCGATCTTGAGCGGCTCGGTGGTATCGGTGCCGGTCGGACGGGTATAGGGCGCAAAACCCAGGCCCTCGGCGGCAGCCGTCTGCTCGTTAGCGCTCATCGGAGTACACGACCTTACCGGAGCCCTCGACGCATTCGCCCACGCGGAACGGCTTCTCGCCCAGCGCGACCAGGGCATCGGTTACCGCGGCCTCATCTTCGGGAGCGACAATCAGGCACAGGCCGACGCCCATGTTGAAGGTCTTGCATGCCTCGTTGGGCGTAAGCTCGGCCTGGTGCGAAACATAGGTGATGACGGGCGGAATGTCCCAGCCCATCTCGGCGCCATTGCGGGTGACCACGGCGTCGACGTTCTCGGCCAACGCACGGTTAAGGTTCTCGGTGATGCCACCGCCGGTGATATGGGCGATGGCGTGCACCGGAGCGCCGCCGCGGAGCAGCTCAAGAATCGGCTTGACGTAGATGCGCGTGGGGGCCAGCAGAGCGTCTGCCAGTGATGCGCCGCCGAGCTCCTCGAGCGGACGGCTCAGCTCCTCGGCCTTAGCGGCGGCCTCGGGCGTACCCGGCTTGATGCCGTCAACGCCGATGACTTTACGCACGAGCGAGTAGCCGTTGGAGTGCACGCCGGTGGAGGGAAGGCCCAGAATCACGTCGCCGGGGCGGACGTTGGCGGGGTCGAGCATCTTGGGACGGTCGACGACACCCACGGTAAAGCCGGCGAGGTCGTAGTCGGCGGGAGCCATGACGCCCGGGTGCTCGGCCATCTCGCCGCCCACGAGCGCGCAGCCCGCGAGCTTGCAGCCGTCTGCCACGCCCTTGATGATCTTTGCCATGTGCTCGGCCTCGATGTGGCCGATGGCAACATAGTCCAGGAAGAACAGCGGCTCGGCGCCCGAAGCCAAAATGTCGTTGACGCACATGGCGACCAGGTCCTGGCCCACCGTCTCGTGACGGTCCATGATCTGGGCGAGGACGAGCTTGGTGCCCACGCCGTCGGTACCGCTGATCAGGATCGGGTCTTCCATATCCTTAAGCGCGGCGGCCGAGAACAGACCGCCAAAGCCACCGATGCCGCCGATAACCTCGGGACGGTTGGTATCCTTAACCATTTGCTTAATAGCGTCGACGGCGCGGCCGCCCTCGGCGGTATCGACGCCGGCATCCTCATACGTCACATGCTTGCTGTCGCTCATCTGAGCCTTCCTCTCCCACTACCGTTTGACACACAGACGCCAAACAGTGCTCATAGTTGCGTTCATATAGGCGCACACCGCAGCGGTGCGCGCCGCCAAATCAACAAAACAGCAGGTAAAACCTACCAAAATAAACCTGTCCCTAAATGGCAGGTTCTAGGCCTCGCCGTGCTTCTCTTCCCAGCTGCGGTCATCGTATTTCTCGACCACGGCGTCGTCGCCAAAGTGCAGCGGCTTATCCAGGTTGCGGGGCTTAAAGCCCTCCATAAACTTGTCGCGGCCAAAGCTCTCGGGAATCGCCACGGGATAACGGCCGGTAAAGCACGCATCGCAGTAGCCGCCCTTGGGCATGACCTTCAGCAGGCCCTCGACCGAAAGGAAGGCCAGCGAATCGGCGCCAATGTACTCGCAGATCTCATCGACCGTCTTGTTAGCGCTGATGAGCTGCGACTGCACGTCGGTATCGATGCCGTAGAAGCACGGCCAGATGACCTCGGGCGAGTTGATGCGGATGTGAATCTCCTTGGCGCCGGCGTTGCGCAGCATCTTGACGAGTTGCACCATGGTGGTGCCGCGAACGATGGAGTCGTCGATGACGACCAGGCGCTTGCCCTCGATATTGTCGCGCAGTGGATTGAGCTTCATGCGCACGCCCATGGCACGCAGCTCCTGCGTGGGCTCGATAAACGTACGGCCCACATAGCGATTCTTGATGAGGCCCTCGCCAAAGGGAATGCCGCTCTCGCGCGAATAACCCTCCGCAGGCGGCAGACCGGAGTCGGGCACGCCGATGACCAGGTCGGCATCGACGGGCTCCTCGTGTGCCAGCTGACGACCCATGTCGTAACGGCAGGCGTAGACGCTCTTGCCATTCATGATGGAGTCGGGGCGGGCAAAGTAGACCTGCTCAAAGATGCAGTTAGCGGGCTCTTTGGCAGCGGGCACACCCTGCTCGGATACCAGGCCCTCGGCACTGATGCGCAAGATCTCGCCGGGACGGACATCACGGACATACTCGGCGCCCACGATATCGAGTGCACATGTCTCGGAGGCAACGACCCAGCCGCCAGCGCGCGTGACATGAGCGGCAGCGTCGACCCTCGCGGCGTCGTCTTGCGACGGTAGCTGCGAAACAGATGCGGCGTCGGCCTGGTCCAGGCCCTCGTCCACGAGCTTGCCCAGCACCAGCGGACGAATGCCATGCGGGTCGCGGAAAGCGTAGAGTGCCTGCTCGTTGATGAGCGTCATGGCGTAGCCGCCGCGCACGAGCTCCATGGTCTTGCGAATGCCCTCGCGCAGGTGGCCCGTACACTGGGTAAAGTAGCCAATGAGCTTGGTCGCGACCTCGGAATCCGAATTGGAGAGGAACGGCACGCCGAGCTCGATCAGCTGGCGGCGCAGCTCGTCAGTGTTAACCAGGGTGCCGTTGTGCGCAAGCGCGATGATGACGCTGTTGATGGTGGAAAGATGCGGCTGCGAGGCTTCCCAGCTCTTGGCGCCGGCGGTGCCATAGCGCACGTGGCCCACAGCCAACTGGCCGGAGAGCGTCGACAGGTCGGCGTTGGAGAACACGCGATCGAGCAGTCCCAGGTCTTTGCGAACCATAACCGTGCCGCCATCGCCCACGGCGATTCCCGCCGATTCCTGGCCGCGATGCTGCAGCGCACGCAGACCAAAGTACGTCAGTCGAGCCACGTCGCGATCGGGTGCCCACACACCAAAGATGCCGCATTCCTCATGCAGCTGGTCGGAGTCCGGATCATACGTCGACATGGTCGTCAGCCGTCCCGTAGCACGCTCGGCCGCGCGGATGGTTTCTTGAGACATGGCATCCCCTCAGAGCCTCGTTATTTGGCGTTACCTGCCCTATTATACGCACGGCAAGACAAGCACTCCCGCGCATGAACAGCGGTTTTTAAAAGCCCACCGAGCTTATAATCCGTTTTGCGGCCAAACATTTTATTGGGTAGTCCACTCTCAGGGGCAACGGCCTCGAAGACTTCCCGTGCGCCGTGTCTCGCCCGCGCTAGGGGCTACATTGTTGCAATTGGGACGTTCGTCCTGTCTTTTAGCTGGTCGTCGGCGTATCCTTGTAGGCTACTACAAGACGAGAAAGGTAGCGTATGGATCGAAATCAACTCGACCCCAGTGTCCCCAGCACCACGGAGGCCAAGAAGATCCCCCTTATCATCAAGGTCTACGCAGTCCTGTGCACCCTATCTGGCGTGGGCACGCTCCCGTCAGTCGCCGTCTTTATGTGGCAGGTCATCACCGCACTCATTAACGGCAACGTCGCCGCTAAGCTCGGTGATAACACCCTGGTCGCGGTTGGCCTTATCGTCGCCGGCATTATGCTCTCGGCGGCAAGCGCGATCATCTTGATCGTCTTTGGCCTGGACCTCATCAAGGACCAGCGGCGCAATGCCGCCCGCCTGTCTTACGTCCTCATCGCATTTACCGTCGTGGAGCTTTTAGTTGACGTGATGCTCCAGGGTATCGGACCCTTCCTGCTGCGCCCCGCCGTCCAGCTTGTCATCCTCATTGCGCTGTCGGCCACCGTCGACCCCACGCTACGCCAGGAGCGCGAACTGCAGCGCCGTTTGCAAGAGATGCTCGACCGCGATGCCGCCGCCGAGGGGATGCTCGGCCGCGACGAAACCGGCGAGGGCTACATCAAGCTCAACTACTTCAACCTGTTCTGGGTATTCTTCGTCTGCAGCGTGTTAGGTCTCATTCTCGAGGAAGTCTGGCATATGGTCGTCGTCGATCCCGGCGTCTATCAGGACCGTGCCGGTATGCTATTTGGCCCCTTTAGCCCCATCTACGGATTTGGCGCGGTGCTCATGACCATGGCGCTCAACCGCTTCTATAAAAAGAATCCTCTGATCATTTTCCTGGTAAGTGCCCTGATCGGCGGCGCTTTCGAGGTATTTGTAGGCTGGTTTATGCAGACCTCATTTGGCGTGGTGTCGTGGAGCTATTCACACATTAGGCTATTCGGCATGCCCGATCCCATCGCGGTATTGACCGGGGGACGCACATGCACGCCGTTTGCCTGCATGTGGGGCCTGGGTGGCCTCATCTGGATCAAGGTCTTGCTGCCGCGCCTGCTTAAGCTCATCAATATGATTCCATGGAAACGCCGCTACTCTGCTACCGTCATCCTGACCGCCGTCATGTTGATCGACGGCGTCATGACGTTGCAATCGCTCGACTATTGGTATCAGCGCGTCAACGGAACCGTTCGAAATATTCCCGTCGCACAGTTCTATGACAAGCATTTCGATAACGAATATATGGAGAACCGTTTTCAGAGTATGACCATGAGCCCCAAGGACGCCACACGCGTGTAGCAAACGCCAGAGCAAAATAGCTCCAACACATCAAAGCCCGCTGGCAGATCTACATGAACTGCCGGCGGGCTTTCGCTATAGACAGACTCGGATTGCCGACGAGGCCTTACGCCTCGCGCTCGACCTCGCTCACGCACTCGTTCTTGATGGTGCCGACGAGCGACTGCAGCGCATCGACCACATGCGGGCGGATATCCCCTCCAATAAGTACAAGCATGATGTCATCGCCCACGGCAAGCTCACCGCTCGCCAGCCATACGCGCACATAGCCGATGCCGGGCATCGCACGCGTCGCTTCGATGGCAGACCGTACCTTGTCGGCGTCGTAGCCAAACACCATGCCGCTTACTTTATGACCCGGCGCCACGCCATCGGTCTTGACACCACGGGCCTCAGACTTGGGCGTTGCGCGCACCACGCCGTTATGCGTCAGGTACATACCGCACGCCGGTGCCGAGACGTCGGCCTTGGCCTCGCGCAGCCAGACATCGACCGAAGGCATCAATTTGCCGCTTTCAAGCATCGCTTCCCCTTTTTTCCGTCGTCGAGTAGCTAATTTGGGACGGGGCTCTTTTAGCTACCCCGGGTATGCAGAATGATTTTGCTGGGTTAGGTGACTGGGGTAGCTAAAAGAGCCCCGTCCCAAATTAGCTACTCTCGAACCGCTTATTCCTCGACCGGCGTGAGTACCATGACTGCGCGCGTATTGCTAAATGACAGTGAGCGGCAGGTCACAAGTGTTACGACCTTGGTTGCCGAAGCGGCACGATCGGTGGCATCGCTCGCCACGGCAGAGGCACCGTCGAGCATCTCGGACAGATAATTTGTCAGCCCGTCGTCGCCCTCAAAGTTGGTCGCGCGCGCCTTGGAGTACGTATCCTCAACCACCTTGGTAGCCAGCGGTCTCAGCTTATACGTGCCATCGCGCGTGATGTAGTACACGTACTCGATGCTATCGAACGTCGCCTGGTCGGTGGTGTCCGAGATCACATTAAACATCGATCCGTCGTTCATATGGTGGCCGTAGATTGTCGTCTGCTGGTCCACCATGCCCGGCGCGACATCTTCGAAGTCCAAGAAAATCGCACCCGACGCATTGGACGTACCGTCAAACAGCGTGTTGAGGTATTTAGAGTTGTCCTTGGCCTGCACCACGGGATAGTTGATGTTGGTATCCGGCACATAAATCCATCCCACGATCTCGGGATTTGCCTTAGCAAGAGCGTCAAAATCGACAATCGGCACGCCGCTCGCATCCTTATCGCTCACGTACTGCTTCTCGATCTTTTGGTACGAATCGCTTGCCTGCTTATAGCCAATCTGAGCATTGATAAAGATGGCGGCGGCGGCAACGATCAGACCGATGCCCACGATGATGAGCAGAATGGGGATGATGGAGCGGCGTTTCTTACGCGGCGGCTCGGTGTAGCTGGACGGAGCGCCGCTCGGTTGCCTCGTCGACCGGGCCTGCTTCTTTGCCGTGCCATATGACGAGGGGCGAAACGCAGCCGGCGTATCCTGACGGCGATGGGACGTCGGCGTTACGGGGCGCGGCGCACGAGCCTGTTGAGGAGAGGATGCCCGACCCTGCTGCATGGAGCGGGCCGATCCCGACTTGGATGGATCGGGGATCTGAGAAGCCGAGAAACGTTTTCCCTGATAGTCGGACATGACTCTCCCTATGATTACAACGGAACGGCAAGCCGCTTAAGCGTCAGCCATCTCCTGCTTCATCTTCTCGATAATTGCGCGATACTCGGGATCGCAAGCACCCAGAATCTGCGTGGCGTAGATGGCGGCGTTCTTGGCGCCGTTGATGGCAACGCATGCCACAGGCACGCCCGAAGGCATCTGCACCATCGACAGCAGCGAATCCATGCCACCCAGATCACTCGTCTTCATAGGCACGCCGATAACCGGCAGCGGCGTAAAGGCAGCCACGACACCGCCCAGATGCGCGGCCTTGCCGGCTGCGGCGATAATCACCTTGATGCCACGGTCGGCGGCAGTCGAAGCCCACTCGTGGACCTTCGCTGGCGTACGGTGCGCGCTGGCAATCACGAGCTCATAGGGCACACCGAGCGCCTCGAGCTCGGCGGTGCAGCCTTCCATAACGCCCAGATCGGACTTGGAACCCATGATGATCCCGACAACCGGCTTTTGATCTGCCATAAACAAAGACCTCCTGTTGAGAGCGGTGACGCGGCCAATCCGCGACCCTTAACTACTGAGAGTAGTATAGCTGCTCCCGTCCCTGCGGTCTGTTGGTGCTCTGCGGCGGCCCGGTGTTTTCATCTTCACTCCGGTTGCTACGCAAAGTCGCTCAGCTAAATAACCCAGCCCGCCGCGGGGCACCCGGGGACCTACCGGGGATTGCCATGACGTACGTTGGCTGAAATATTAACGTGGGCGCCGCCGTTCGAATGAACGGCGGCGCCCACACTCACTTTTCATTTAGCCCTAGTCATCGCGCAAAGTCCCTTCGACAGCACACGGTGCAGCAAAGTCACCGCAGGCCGGGGGGGGGGGGGGGGGGGGGGGGGGGGCGGCGCGGCCCGCGCCCCCCCCCCCCCCCCCCCCCCCCCCCCCCCCCCCCCCCCCCCCCCCCCCCCCCCCCCCCCCCCCCCCCCCCGACCAGGTCACATTACACCGTGTACTGCGGCAGGTCCTGCAGGGCGATGACGTCCATGCCCATGTCGTTGGCGCTGCCGTGGCCCTGCTGGTCCTCGCGCACCGCCTCGATAGCACTCACGTAGGTGTTGGCGGCAGACATCGCCGTCACGCAGGTCACGCCGCGGCGCACCGCCTCGGTGCGCAACAGATAGCCGTCGCCGCGCGAGCCCGGGCCGTACGGCGTATTGATGATCACCGCGATCTTGCCATCGGCGATAAGGTCACCGATGTTGGGGCGCTCGCCGTCGTGCGGGCCGCTGATCTTTTCCACGACCTCGCACGTCACATTGCCTCCACGCAGCACGCGCGCCGTACCCTCGGTAGAGCAGATGTCAAAGCCCAGATAGCGCAGGATACGGGCAACCGAAAGGATATGGCGCTTGTCGCGATCGCACACGCTAATGAACACCTTGCCAGCGCTCGGATCGGGCAGTTTGTAGTCAATCGCCAGCTGTGTCTTGGCGTATGCCTCGGGATAGCTCTTGGCTACACCCATGACCTCGCCCGTCGACTTCATCTCGGGCCCCAGGATAACGTCGGCTCCCGGGAAACGACCCCAGGGCATAACGGCTTCCTTCATGCAGAAGCAGTCCAGCTGGCGCTCGTCGCTCGGCAGGCCCAGGCTCGCGATGGAATCGCCCGCCATGATGCGCGCCGCGCACTTGGCCAGCGGCACGCCGGTGGCCTTGGAGATAAACGGCACGGTACGGCTGGCACGCGGGTTGGCCTCGATCACGTAGACGGTCTCGCCCTTGATGGCATACTGCACATTGACCAGGCCGCGAACCCCCAGCGCCATCGCGATGCGGCGCGTGGTCTCGCGGAGCTTCGCCTGCAGACTCTCGCTAAAGCTAAACGGCGGAATGCAAGTCGCGGAGTCACCGGAGTGGATACCGGCCTCCTCGATATGCTCCAGAATACCGCCGATGTAGACCTCCTCGCCGTCACACAGGGCATCGACATCGGACTCGATCGCGCCCTCCAGGAAGCGGTCGAGGTACACCGGGTAGTCGGGGCTAATGCGGGCAGCCTCGGCCATGTAATCGTGCAGATGCTTGGCATCGTAGGCGATCATCATGCCGCGGCCGCCCAACACATAGCTCGGACGAACCAGCAGCGGGTAGCCGATATGCGCGGCCACGGCCTCGGCCTCCTCAAACGAGGTGGCCTGACCCGCCGGCGGGTACATAATACCCAGCTTGTCGAGCAGGGCGGCAAAGCGCTCGCGGTCCTCGGCAAAATCGATGGCATCGGGCTTAGTACCCATGATGTTCACGCCGCTCTCCTCGAGCATGCGCGCCAGCTTAAGCGGGGTCTGGCCGCCGAGCGTCACCACGACGCCGTCGGGGCGCTCAACATCGATAACGTCCATGACGTCCTCGTAGGTGAGCGGCTCAAAGTACAGACGATCGGACGTGTCGTAGTCGGTCGAGACGGTCTCGGGATTGCAGTTGACCATGATGGTCTCGAAGCCACGGGCCGCCAGCGCATAGCTTGCGTGCACGCAGCAGTAGTCAAACTCGATACCCTGGCCGATACGGTTGGGGCCGGCACCCAGAATCATCGCCTTGGGCTTATCTGCCGGCGTGGTCTCGTCGGGGGCAACGTACTTCTTGGCGACCGGGCTCGTGCGGTAGATGTTTTCGTAGGTCTTGTAGTGATACTCCGTGGCACTCGAGAACTCAGCAGCGCAGGTGTCGACCGTCTTCATGCTGGGAACCACGCCCAGACCCTTACGGTAAGCGCGAACAAAGCGCTCGTCCGAGCCGGTCAGCGCGGCAATCTCGGCATCGCTCGTGCCATACTGCTTGAGCAGGCGCATCGCGTCGGCGTCGATGTCCTCCACGCGCAGGCCGCGAATGCTCTCCTGGACCTGCACCATATCGTTGATACGGTTGAGATACCACGGATCGATGCCGCAGATGGCATGGATGCGCGCGACATCCCAGCCACGACGCAGGGCCTCGACCACAAAGAAGATGCGGTGCTCAGTCGGGGTGCCCACGGCCTGAGCGAGCTCGTCGTCGCTCAGCTTATCGGCACCTTCCTTGCCACCAGCGCAAATGCCCTGATGTCCGTCCTCCAGCGAGCGCATGGCCTTGCCAAAGGCCTCCTCAAAGGTGCGGCCGATCGCCATGATCTCGCCCACGGCTTTCATGCGCGTTGTGAGCGTGGGGTCGGTACCCTTGAACTTCTCAAAGGCAAAGCGCGGCACCTTGACCACACAGTAGTCGATCGTGGGCTCAAAGCAGGCAGGCGTGGCTTTGGTGATGTCGTTGACGATCTCGTCGAGCGTGTAGCCCACGGCCAGGCGAGCGGCGACCTTGGCGATGGGGAAGCCCGTGGCCTTGGAGGCCAGTGCGGACGAACGGCTCACGCGCGGGTTCATCTCGATGACGATCAGGCGACCGGTCTGCGGGTTCACGGCAAACTGCACGTTGGAGCCACCGGTCTCGACGCCGATCTTCTCCAGAATGGCGAGCGAGGCGACACGCATGCGCTGATACTCAAGGTCGGAGAGGGTCTGCGCCGGCGCCACGGTGATGGAGTCGCCGGTATGCACGCCCATGGGGTCGAGGTTCTCGATGGAGCACACGATGATGCCGTTGCCGGCGTGGTCGCGCATGACCTCCATCTCGTACTCTTTCCAACCCTCGATGGACTCCTCGACCAGTACCTCGTGGGCGGGCGAAAGCTCAAGGCCCTGGCTCACGATGGAGACGAGCTCCTCGTGGGTGTGCGCGATGCCGCCGCCGGCGCCGCCCAGGGTAAAGCTCGGGCGCAGCACGCAGGGATATCCCACGCGCTCGGCGATGGCCTCGGCGTCGGCCACGCTGTAGGCATAGCCCGAGCGCGCGACCTCCAGGCCGATCTCGGCCATGGCCTCGTTAAAGAGCTTGCGGTCCTCGCCGCGCTCGATGGCGGCAAGGTCGCAGCCGATCATCTCGACGCCGTACTGGTCGAGCGTGCCGTCCTTTGCCAGCTCGACGGCGGCGTTCAGACCGGTCTGGCCGCCCAGCGTGGGCAGCAGCGCGTCCGGGCGCTCCTTCTTGATCACGCGCTCGATAAATTCGGCGGTGATGGGCTCGACATAGGTGCGGTCGGCCAGGCCCGGGTCGGTCATGATGGTCGCCGGGTTGGAGTTGACCAGGATGACCTCAAAGCCATCCTCCTTGAGCACCTTGCAGGCCTGGGCGCCGGAGTAATCGAACTCGCAGGCCTGGCCAATGACGATGGGACCCGAACCAATGACGAGGATACGCTTGATGTCAGTACGCTTAGGCATGTTAGTTCTCCTCGGTCTCGGTCGTGGCGGAACCATTGTCGGCAAAGTTCCAGCCCTGCAGGCGGTCCTTCGCGGTGTCGATGTCCAGGTAGTTCTCCTCGCCGTCCATGAGTCGCGTAAAGGCGGTAAAGAGATAGTGGGCATCGGTGGGGCCGGGCGAGGCCTCGGGGTGGTACTGGACCGAGAAGCACGGGGCGTCGAGCAGCTGAATGCCCTCGGCGGTGCCGTCGTTGAGGTTCACGTGCGTCAGGCGAATGCGGCCAAAGCGCTCGTTCATCACGACGGGCGCGATACCACGGCGCACCCAGACGCGCAGATCGCCGTCGGCCGCATGCTCGGTCTCGCCGCCCGAAAGTTCGGGGACAAGCTTGCCCAAGCTGGGGAACAGCAGGCCAAAGCCATGGTTTTGCGCGGTAATTTCCACGCGGCGGCTGACCAGATTCATAACCGGCTGGTTACCGCCACGGTGACCGAATTTGAGCTTTTCCATCTGGGCACCGCATGCCAAGCTGATCATCTGGTGACCTAAGCAAATGCCAAAGACGGGCACCTTGCCGATCAGCTGCTGCACCTGCTCGTAGGTCTCTACCACGGCATCGGGGTCGCCGGGACCGTTGGACAAAAAGACGCCATCGGGATTCATGTCGAGTACCTGACGCGCGGGTGTATCCCATGGCACGACGGTGAGGGCGCAGCCAGCACGGACCAGACCCTCCAGGATGCCACGCTTGACACCGCAGTCGTACGCGACCACGTTGTGGCGGGCGGGAGCGGGGGCCGCAAGCGCAAAGCCATGCTCGGCAGGCAGATCGCTTCCGGCGAACGGATGGGGCGCAGGGCAGCTCACGGTCTTGACCAGGTTCTCCCCCACCAGCGTGGGAGCAGAGGCCAAGCGCTCGGCAAGCTCGTCGATGTCGAGGACCTCGGTCGAGATAATGCCCATCTTGGAGCCATTGTCGCGCAGGTGGCGCACCAGGGCTCGGGTGTCGACGCCCTCGATAGCGACGATGCCGTGTGCGCGCAGGTACTCTGGCACGCTGACGGCCGAGCGCCAGTTAGAAGGCGTGGCACACATGTCGCGCACGATCATGCCGCGCATGGCGGGAGCACTCGCAGGGCGTACGTCATCGCCGGGGAAGGCGGACTGGACATCGGTCTCGTCGATGCCATAGTTGCCAATCTGCGGATAGGTCATGGTAACGATCTGGCCAGCATAGCTCGGGTCGGTCATAACCTCAAAGTAACCCTCGAGTGAGGTATTGAAGCAGACTTCGCCGGTCGCGGTGCCCTCGGCACCACATGCACGGCCATAAAAAATGGTCCCATCCTCAAGGTACAGGATGCAGGGACCGCAAGCACCCTTGCTAGTTTTGGCCAGCATGCGCTGGCACAGTTCGCTGGGCGCGATGGTGCGGGCGGCAGCGCCCGCAATATGGTTGTTCGCCATAGTTCTCCTTCCCGGTCTCTCGGGACCGGCTTAAAGGTGTGTAGTTAGGCCTCGTGGTATTCTAACCGTAAGTATGCCGTATGGCGTTAATTACATAGAATTGTTTACAAAATGATAATTATGACTTCTTATGCATAATGATTTTTCTGGGACGGGGATTAAAAAAGGCTCTGTTAGACCAGGATTGACATGCCGACCTGCCGGCTAACTCGCCGTCTCCTCGTCGGGCGCCGGCGTCTTGACCCTCATCTCGAACGGCATCCCGCCCTCTCGGA
>NZ_JBQKGH010000013.1:0-49470 GCF_052118905.1 Collinsella sp. LCP21S3_A3
GTCCTTTCCTAGAACCTGTTGTTGTGGTGATTTCAGATTCTAGGACGAAGGCCGTTCTTCGTTAAACGAGCGCTAGGGTGTCACCCTTACACCAACATTTTCGACGCGATCGGCGGCACCATCATGGGCGAGAGCGATACGAGCGGCGAAGAGCAGCTGCTAACGCGGGATGACGCATCAGACAAGAAAGGCGGGGCATACGGTGATGAACCGTATGCCCCGCCTTGGCGTAATTAATTACCGCCTAGCTGCGTCGACGCGTGCGACGCAAGCCAATGGCAAGCGCCATGAGACCAAGCGTTGCGAGTGCGTCAGAGACAGCAAACAGACTGTCGCCCGTGCCGGGCATGCCGTCCTTGGAACGCGAGACCTTATGGGCCTTATCGGTCACAGCAAGCTCAAGGGAGCCCGTGCCGCCCATGGACCATACGTCGCGGTTGTAGTCGTTCACAGCGGACCAAGATCCGTCTGCGGCAACCGAGAAGGAGAACGATGCGCTCGCGGCGGTACCGTCGCCGATCATGTAACCGGCAGGCGCCGAAGTCTCCGTCACGGTATAGGTCTCCCCGGCCACGAGCTGGGCCGAGCCAAGCGAGGCGATGCCATCGTCGCCGCTGGTAAGTTCAACGACAGATGAGCCGTCGGCAAACCGGCCTTCAACAGTAAAGACCGCACCGGGCAGCGCATCGCCGGACCCATTACGCTTGAGGAGCTTTAGGGCAAAAGCCGTATTGGTCACTGTGCCGCAGTCGAGCGGTAACTCGATGGAACCGGCCACATTATCTGCCGTAACGGTCAGTTCGTTTGTAGCGACTTCCTCGCGATCGAGGTAATAGCCAGCCGCGGGGGCGACTTCGACAAAGCGATAGGTGCCCCACGCGAGACCCGTCACCACGATGGAGCCATCCGTATCGGTTGCGCGGCCATCGCCCACATCGACCCAGTCCGAACCGCTCTTGAGCTGCAGCTTAAACGTTGCGCCGGCAATGGGCTGTCCGCCCTCGTCGACTTTGCGCATCGACACGCTACCCAGCAGCGGCTCGTTGGTAACGACGGGAGCCGAGCCGTCTGCCGTGGCGAGCACGTTGCCGACCCCATTGGCGGCATCGAGCACATCGAACGAGCTCACGAGCGAGCCGCCCGGCGCAACCGGCGCATAGCCGGTTGCGGAAACCGTCTCGATCAGCCGATAGCCGCCCTTCTTGAGGCCCGTCACCTTAAGGCAGCCGTCCGCATTTGAGGAATGCGCCGCCACTTGCGTGCCCGTCGCGTCGAGCACATATGAACAGCCGGTCTTAAGCCCGGAGATCGTCACGGAGTCAGTCTTGCCAAGCGGCGTATAGACGAGCTCGAAGCCCGCACCGTTGACCAGAGATCCGGTCGCGGCATCGCGTTTCTCAATGGCGAGCCCCGCGTTGAACTCATCGTTCTCGACCTTGACGGACTTCGTCTCTCCCCTATCGCTGCCACCCAGCGTGAACGCGGTCACCGCGCCGGCCGCGCCGGGCTTCTTGGTGAGCGCGGACTCGCCCGTCTCCACCAGGTAGTAGTCGCCCGCGGGCAGGCCGTCGGACTGCCTGACAAAGTAGCCGGCGAGCGAGCCGAAGGCGCCATCGCGGTTGAGCCACTCGACGGAGCCGTCCGCACTCCACTTGCCGTCGGCAGCCGTCACGATCGCGGCGATCTTCACGCCGCCGCCGTCAACGGAGGAGGCATGGTAGGTGCCGCGGTAGAGGTCGAACGTCATGCCCGCGACCGGCAGCTCGGAAGAACCGTGCCTGTAGACCTTCTCCAGCGAGAAGGCGGAGCGGTAGAGCGGGTCATTGGCAGTGATCGCACGACCGTCAGTCACGACCCAGCCCTCGGGGGCCTGCGAGAGCGCCGTGCCGCGCTCGTCGACCACAACAAGGCGCTCGCCGCGCTCGTCAAAGCGCACGCAGAGCGGAGCGTCCAGGCGCACGTAGCCGTCGGGGGCGACGGTCTCCTCGATGCGGTAGACCTCGCCGTTGATGAGGCCGCGCAGCTCGACGGCGCCGTCCACGGGGCTGACGGTCTTTGAGCCGTCGGCGCTATCGGAGAAGCGCCCGGTGACGGTAAACGTCGCACCCGAAACAAACACGCGCGAGCTCGCGTCGGCCTTGGAGAGCGAGACGACATTGGCCGTGTCCTTCATGGTGAGCTCAAGCGTGCCCGTGCCCGCCGCAGACCACACGGTTTTGGTATAGGTGCCGTCAGCCGCAAAGGTGCCGTCAGCCTTGACGGTAAAGCGGTAGGACGCGCTTGCCGCAGAGCCGTCGCCGATCTTGTAGCCCTCGGGCGCCGCAGTCTCCGTCACGGTATAGGTCTTCCCGGCCACGAGCAGGCCATCGGGCAGCGAAGCCGTGCCGTCAGCGGCGGTCACGAGAACGCGCGCGGCCGAGCCGTCGGAGAACTCGCCCGTCACCGTAAAGCGCGCGCCCGAGAGGCGCTCGCGGGCGGAGTTGACCTTGATGAGCCCAAAGCCGAGCCTCTCGTTGGTCACCGTGCCGCAGTCGAGGGGCGAAATGATGGAGCCAGCCACGTTATCGGCCCCGACGGTAACGCTCTTGGTGGTGACGCTGCCGCTCATGTAGAAGCCTGCGGCAGGCGCGACCTCGGCAAAGCGATAGGTACCCCAAGCGAGACCCGTCACGGTGATGCGCCCGTCAGCGTCGGTCGTATAGAGGCCGTCTGCCACATCGGTCCAGTCACCGCCAGCCAAACGCTGCAGTTTAAATTGAGCGCCCGCGATCGCATTGCTGTCAGTGTCCACCTTATGCATCGTCACGCTGCCCAGCAGCGGCATGTTGGTGACATCGGGGTCGGGGACAACATTTGCAAGCCCGGCCGAGCCCTCGCCCACGACAAACTCTCGCACAACCGTGCCGGCGGCCCCGACAGAAGCATAGCCAACCGCCGGCGAAGTCTCGACAAGCTGATATTGACCCTTCTTGAGGCCCGTCACCCTGAGCGCGCCCGGCGTAGCGGGAACAGGGGCCAGGCAGCTCGTGCCCGCGGCACCGAGCGCGTAAGAATAGCCAGACTTGAGCCCGCCAATAGTCACAACATCGGTAGAGCCCAAGGGCGTGTAGCGCAGCTCAAACGTGGCATTGTTAACCGCAGAATGCGTGAGCGCATCCCGCTTATGAATCTCGAGCCCCGCGTTGAACTCACGGTTCTCGACCTTGACGGCCATCGTCGTTCCCCTAACGCTGCCATCCAGCGTGAACTCTTTCACCCCGCCGGGCTTCTTGGTAAGCGCGGACTCGCCCGTCTCCACCAGGTAGTAGTCGCCCGCGGGCAGGCCGTCGGACTGCTTGAAAAAGTAGCCGGCGAGCACGCCAAAGGCGTCATCGCGGTTGAGCCACTCGACGGAGCCGTCCGCACTCCACTTGCCATCGGCATCCGTCACGATCGCGGCGATCTTCACACCGCCGCCGTCAACGGAGGAGGCATGGTAGGTGCCGCAGTAGAGGTCGAACGCCATGCCCGCGACCGGCAGCTCGGAATCTCCGTGCCTGTAGACCTTCTCCAGCGAGAAGGCGGAGCGGTAGAGCGGGTCGGCCACCGTGATCTTGGCGGCGTGACGCTCGACGCCCTCGGGCGGCTCCTCGATCGTCACAACGCCATCGACGCCCTCGGGCGGCTCCTCGTGCGTCACGACGCCATCGACGCCGATCTTGACCGTGAAGTCCGCCACGGCGACATGGCCCGCGGGCACCACAGCCTCGTGAACCTTGTACTCCCCTGCCGGCAAACCCACGATCCAGCCAGCGTTTTCGCCGGCGCCAGCCTTGCCATAACCGTCCTCCACAGTAACGGAGACAGCGCCATTCTCATCGCGCGACCACGTGGCAACCATCTGACCAGTGTTATCGAAGATCTCAAACGTCACGCCGTTGAGCTTCGTATCGGCGGCAACGCCCGTACCGCTTCCGCCCTCGACCTTGTCAAACGTCAAGCGCGTCGCAGCGTTGGTAAGGTTGCCCTTATCATTCTGAGCGTTATACCAACCGGCAACGGACCCGTCGACCTCTTTCACGCTGTAGGAATACACCTTGCCGTTCTGGGCGGTCTGGGGCAATCCCGTAAACTCGTAGGTCCAGGTGCCATCTTCATTCTTGCTCCACGTGGGCGCAGCATCACGCAGGGCGCCAGTGGCATCGGCAACCTTAACAAGCTCCTCGCTGCCACCCTCGACCTTTCGATACAAATTGAGCTTAATACCGCAGGTAGAAGGATCAAGCGTCGAAGCAAGCCCCGTGCCCCAGTCATTCCAAGTCTTAGTACCGGTAACTGTGGTCGTCACCAGCGTGTTCACATAGCGCTGAACCCCTTCTTCTGAGGCCGGCACCAGCTCAAGACGCATCGAGCGGTCGTCGCTTATAGCGAGAACATCCGCCGAAACAGTCGTGGCCTCATAGCTGCCCTTAACCAGCTCCACTGCGCGGTATTGGTACTCAACGGCCTGACCGTTCACACCAACGCCTTGCGCAGGCAACTTATCAAAGGAAACATTGGTATCTGCGACACTGACATTTCGGGTAAGCAGGTTATCGTTGAGAATAAAACCGTTAGTTTGATTCTCAACGAATGGATTGTCGACAACGGACCCGTACTTGGTAAACCACTTCCACGTATGCCCGCCATCAGAAGAGCGCTGCAGGACAAACGTCGTAGCCCAGGAGTCATTTGGAGAAGACGTGCCCGGACGAGTTACCCAAGCGTTGCCACTGTCATTCCAGGTCTTTTGCACCGTAACAGAAGTGGTTCCCACTGTACACACATTCGTGATATTTGACTTCCAGTTTGAGCTACCTGGCTCATGGGTTTCAGACTGAGAGGGAAGGTAGACACTCGCCGCGGAATTCTTAATTGAATAATTCCCGTCCCTATCGCACTCGAGGTAGACCTTGACGGTATTGGAGCTGCCTGCCTTCTTGTCATAGATAAGCAGGCTCTCAACCACGCGGTACTCAACCTTAACCCCACCGCTCGATGTCTTGACTTCCAAGGGAAGATTCGTCCAAGTAGTGTTTGAGTCATACGTGGTGGAATCTGTAGCGTCCGCGGTGAGCTTATCGACCGTATATCGATTGCTGCCCGGAAGCTTATAGGCGATCAGGCCCGTATTGTCATAATTGGTATCTTTCTCGAGATCGACCTCGACAATCCCACACGAGACAAAGAACGAGCCGGCCTCTTGCCATTCATCGCTGGAGCCAAGCTTGCGAGCCTGAAGCGTGTAGTACTGAGCAGGACGCTGTGCCCAAGCGTCATCAACCTGATTCCAGCTCTTTTTAAACCCAACTTGGCCCATCAACTCATTCTGGATCAACGGGAACTGAACGCCCTCGGAATTAGGACGATCGGTCGAAAGGCACGATCCGCCTTTATTCTTGGCATTGATTTTGTATTGGTATGGCATGTCAGCAGGCGATTCCGAGACCTCATACTTCCAAGCGGTACCGTCGGGCGCCCACTTCTCAAGGTTTTTGATGGTATAGGTCCAGATGTCTCCAGAGGATTTATCCCATTCGATGTAGTTAGCTCTAGAAGGATCGCTGCTTTGCAGCGTGACGCCGCCAGGGTTCTCTTCATCGGGGCCACCGCTCTGGTACCAGCGCTTAAGCGTCAGCTTGATAGATTCTGGACGCGTGCCAAAGATATTATTGCTGTCGACCCACTTCTTCTGGCCTTTTAGGTCAACCGAATCAACCACGTAGGCATTCTTAAACGTCTCGCTCACTGCGGAGGGGTTCTCAGCAAGCTCAACGGTGGGGCCCATGGAGAGGGAACCGGTCACGTCCGTTGGAAGCGACACGCCGTTGGCGGTCGTCCACTCATCCGAAGACTTAAAACCAGAAGCATCGGCGGCAAGCTCGCCCATGCCGCTCGTGGCGGTGTAGCCGTTGGGCACAACCTCAACGGCAACATATTGCCACTTGGCACCTGAGGGCGCGTAGATGTCGAGGTTGTCAAACGTGACAGCACCGGACTCAGTGGCATGATTGACGTCCTTGCCCTTGAGCGTCTGCTCAGCCACAAAGGTCAGAGCGCTCTTGGAGTCATCATCCTTGACGTAGTAGCGGTACAGCCTAAACGTCGAGTCGGGGTACTTGGTGTCAACGTCGGCACGCCCCGTAAAGACCTTGTACAGCGTGAGCTTGCTCTGCTTAGACTTATAGGTATTCCTGATCGAGAAGTCCGTATATCTAATATCGTAGACCTTGTCAAAGGCCTTCTCGAGTTCGCTTTCGGACGTGAGGTGCCAACCGTCCTTACCAACAATGCCATCGATGACCTCGCGCACACGGTACTCAATGCGACGTCCCTCGGCATCATAGGCCGCGAGCTTATTATCGCTCGGCAGAGCGTTGCTATTGGAATTGTCCCCGTACTGGCCGATGCTGAACGTCCAGTTGTTGCCGTCTTTCTCAAGGCTGTCTGTCCAGGCCACAGCAGTCTTGCCGTCAAGGATCTCCTGACCAGAGTCGGTCTTACCCGTATTAGAGCTGGCCACGGTATAGCCCTTTGCCTGCGTATCATCCACAGTCAGTTCAAGGCCAGACCAAGGCAAAGCAGCGCCATCGGTCCAGTTGCCGTTAGCTCCGTACGAACCCGCAAGCAGGCGGCGCTGCACGTAGATAGAAATCGCCGGCAGGTCGTCTTTGGAGTAACCGACAGGGACGTTCTCCCACAGCTTCTCACCCGAGACCGTTACCGAGCCGTGGATATGGAAATTGAACGTCGAGTCCTCACGGTAAACGAGCTGCTGGTCGTTGTCTGCAAGGAGGCAATCGGCAAACGATCCAACCTCGTCATCTGCCTTATCCCACGAGCCGGGGTCCTTTGTATAGGAATCCTTCGAAACCGTATCGTCATCATAGTAGTCGAGCGCGCCCTTGGTGTCATCCAGGACATTCATATCCACACGCGCGTAATAGACGTACTGTCCGCCGTTGCCGTCGTACTTGGGAAGGTTCTTGAACGTGGCGTATTGGGTAAAGTCACCCTTGGTGTCGTTGCGCAGGCGATCGGCTGGGTCGGACGACACCCACTCAAAGTGGCCGTCGTACTCGGAAGGAGAAACCGACGAGAGCGTAATTACGGGATTTCCATTGCCATCTTTAATGATATTGCCGTTATCGTCATACGTATAAGCCGCACGATACAGCACCAGCTTAACGTCAGGGCGCTGGTTGAGGACGTCCTTGACGTAGTGGTCAAACCACTTGGTATGGAACGTCACGTCCTTGGTGCCCGTACGCTTGTTAGTAAACGAATAGTTGAGCTGGTCTTCCTGATGCCAGGGCGAACCGAAGTCTGTGCTCGAAAGTCCGCCGACGGATCGATAGTCACCGGCATTGACGATATTCTCCTCGACCTTCCAATCAACGATGGCGCCGGAAAGATCGTACTTAGGAAGTCCCACGACGGAGAAGAAGGATGAGGCCTTGTTCACATCGACCGTAAAGGTAATGGACTTTGAATCCTCTGAAACAATCACATCAGTGTTTTCGGAGGCCTCAGCAGACCCAGTTAGCTGGCTAAAGTTGCCCTCCGAATCTTTTTTCTTTAGAGGCTGGTCGATTTTACCGGCAACCCTAACGGACAGCTCCCGGCTACCGTCATAGACAAACCTAAACTCGGAGCTCGATGCGGGCGCAGAGATTGTTATCTGAGCCTTGGGGCGCTTGCTCGTAGCAGATCCAGCGTCAGCCCAGGTCTTATCGATAGAGATATCCACCGAACCAACGCGGCGATTCGTGACCTCGAGAGAATTTTTATCGAGATTTTCCCCATACGAAACCTCATACGAAAAGCCCTGCGAAAGGTTCTTGGAGATCATGCGAGTAGAGGTATCCGTCTCAGGCCAATTTCTAAGCAGCGAATCATAGGCCGCAATCTCCTCGGCAGAGCCGTCTGTAGCCCTGCGAACAGCAGTATCGCGATCGATGACCTCATATCTTAGGTCGTCTGGTGTATCGCTGCTATTAAGCGTAGACAGCTCTCTGATAGAGACGTCATCCTTGGAAAGCCCGCCAACTGGGACATTTAATTCGTCGTACCAAGAGTTCTCTTCGTTAAGAGTGACCTTATTAATCAGTTCACCCTCTCTATAGGCCAACTGTCTATCCCTGTGAGAATAGATATCGTGATTCGCATACAGGCCAATCTCAACAGGCACGCGGGAGGCAGCGTTGCCGCTATCAAGCCATTTCTTGGAGACCGCAAATTTCGAACTGGAGGCATTGCCTTCAATCACGGGCCGGTTATAAAACTTGGTATAGATTTTGCGAGACTCGGGGTCGATACCGCGAACCGTATGGTCTAGGTTAAAGCCATCCACCGATTCCTCAAGAAAGAGGTAGTCGTACTTAGACCCGTTGTCGTCATATTTGGGTAGACGGATAAACTCAACATGCCAAGGACTCGTCTCCCACCAGCCAAGCTCCCAGGAAGAGCCAGGAATCGTCTGAAAATTGGGCGTGGGATCAACGCGACCGTCCAGCTCAATCGTTGTAAGCAGCGAATCGTTGCGGATTACCTTGACCGTTACCTTTGGAGCAACGCCATTACCACATTGTTTGGCATCCTGTGTCCAAATAGGATTGCCATCGGCATCAAGGGCCTGCCAATACTTATCAACGGTCGCATCAACTGTATCCACGTAGCTGTTGACAAAGCATTTCTCTTTAGCATCATATTCGCCATTAAAGGAAAGGAGATTCTGGTTGCCGTTAGCATCAGTAAACGTGCCAAAAAACTCAAACGGGCCGTCCGGTGTGGTAGGCAAGGCAGAGAACCGGTCAGGATCCTGCGTGTCCAGCACCTCAACCTCTTGCCAGCGGTAAACGTACTCGTTGCCCAGCTCGTCATATCGGGGCAGACCGCTCTTCGAGAAGGACTGCTCAGAATTCTCGGCGCTCCAGCCGTTAAGCGTGACGCGACCGTCAGCGACGTCGTTCCAGGTATAGGTGCCGATAAGCGAGCCATCAGCTCCATACATGGGATCTTCCTTAGAGAACCACTGTCCGTTGTTGTATGTAGCATGCTCTTTAAGGATGCGCTGGAGCTGAAAGCTCACCTCGACGGTACCGAGCTGATCTTGAAAGGCGCCGATATCCCAGCGCTTCTTGGCGCTAACGGTTTCGGTCTCAGCACGACGATTGGTGAGCGTACCGCCGTTGTAGACGCCAAAGTTGTCGGAATCGGAGCGCATCCATCCATCAAGCAAATACTCGGTGTTTGCATCGCTTGCACTGAAATAGTTGGGACCGAGATCGCCCGACGTGTTGCCCTCGTTGTCGACCGTGCCGAACACATGCTCATAACCCGCGAGGGTCGACTCGCGGAGCTGGTAGATATAGGGGTAGCCCTCGGGATCGTACTTGGCAAACTGCGTGAAGCCATCGGTGCCGTACTTATCGAGCAGCATCTTCCCAAGGTCCATCGTAGCGTTGTTGATGGAACCGTCTTCGCTGTTGTAGCTCGCGCCCAGCTCATTATTCTGCTCGGCCGTGACATCGAGCTTTACGAACTCGCCTTTGCGATCACCCGTCATCACGACCACCTGCGCCGCGCTCCGCGCATCGTTGCCGGGCCTTGCGGAATAGCGCCACAGGGTATAGGTGGCCGCAGGGCGCGAAATCTCGTTGCCATTGGAATCGGTCGAACCGGGCACGTAGTCGTCGAGCCAGACCTTGGTAGCCTCAAACCGCGTGGTGCCCGTATGGCGCACCGTCATAGTACCGCCGCTGTAGCACGCGGAGATATCGCTCGCATAGTCGGGAACAACCTTGTTGTCGTAGGAGACCACGTAGGCATCGCGATAGCCGGAGGTGCCGGAGTTATCTATTGTCTGCTGGATCAGGCGGTACTTCATCGACACGCCGGATGGATGGTAGGCCGGCATGCGACCGCTTATAACATAGTTGTTGGAAGCATTGTCATTCCAGGTAACACTAAAGAGCTCGCGTTCGATGAGCTGCAGAAGACCGTCCCCGTTGATATTGCTTACATCCTTGTCGTCAGACGCACCCATATGCCGCGCAGCCGTAAGGGTCAGGTACTTACCCCATCTCGAATACCAGCCATTATCGCCCGAAAGGTTGTGATCCACCATATCGTTGCCGATGTGGACATCGACGTTGAAGCTAACGCTTTTGAGCATCATCAGACATTCTTTGGCATAGGGCTCCACATAGTCCGTACGGTCACTCAGCATGGAGGAGTCGGGCACGATGTAGTCGCCAGACTCAGAGCTCTGCGAAGGGTCGGCGTTGGAGTTAGGATAGAGCGTCGAGCCAGTTTTGACTTCCACGGCCCCACCGCCCGCCGTCACGTGGGAAATTGCATACGTGATGGGCTGTTCTTGCGCCGTGCCGTCGTCCGTTCGCGTCACGACCTTGGCGGGAAGCTTGCCTGCGAGTACCACGGACGCCTCGTATTCGGAGACCGTGGACGCTGCAACGCTTACCAAGTGGCCATCGGTCTTGGCGGCATCGAGGGTCTCCTGGGTAAATCCGAGCTGCGCGGCCGCCTCATCGGACAGGTTATCTCCGTCCTTGGTGAGCGCCACATAGGTCTTACCGCCATCAAGAGAATAGAACACACGGTATTCGTTTCGATTCTGGAGAGCCTCCGCGGACGGGCGGTTGACGTTGTTGTTATCGGCCCAAAACGTGGTGAACGTGATCTTGCTGCCGTAAGAATCCACAGGGGTCACCGCAGAAACCGGATCCTGGAAGGTGCCCGCCGCAGTGACGGCAACCGTTGAGGAAGCATCGGCCCTATCAATCCCAAGAAGCCCCTCAACATGGGAGCGCGCGGGAATAGTGAGCTCGCAAGTACGCACGCCCTCGGTCTGCGTCTGCTGTATCGCCCAGTCAAGCGTTGACTCCTCGTCTTTGAGGAGCGCGGAATCGAGCAGTACATCGGCATCGACGGCAAAGGACTCTTTAGCCTCAAAGGAAAGGTCGGCATCGGTCTGCTCGTCATGCGGAGTAGCGAAAGCCACAGTAAGCTTAGAGGCAGTGAGCTGTGCATACCCAAGGCGGATGCGCGTGGTATTGCCCTCAGCGTCCAAGCGATAGAGGGCAATGCGCTTGATGCCATCATGGTCCTGGAGCTTGGCCGAATCGAGGTCGAATGTGAGCCCGGCGGGAAGATCGACGGTAAAGGTGTCGCCTTCAAGCAGCGCCGTGTTGAGAACACACTTGATGTTGAGCGAGGCAGGCAGCTGCACAGGAATTTCCTCGATGGGGCCTGCTCCAGCAAGCTCTCCCAAGCGCTTGTCAAAGGCAAGGCCCTCGGAGGATACCGTGAGCGCGCTGGCATCGTGCGACCAGTCGCGCGGGACCACGTCAACGGCGTCCTGGTTGCCAGAAGTGTCCTCGTTGGAGGCGGTGGTGTTGTTGGAAGTGTTTGAGTCAGACTTGTCATCGTTCGAAGCACTCGCGCTAGCCTCACCCGAACTATCGCTCGACGAGACGCCCGATGCGGCGTCCGAGCCGGTCTTGTCATCCGACTCCTCCGCCGCATCGGTCTCGGCAAACGGTTGGACAATGTCCTGCCACGACTGGGCGTCCTCAAGCGTAAGAGCAACCGCGCTGGCAACGCCGTTACCCAAAAGGGCCTCGACGCACATGATAAAGGTGAGGGCAAAAGCCACAGCACGCTTAATCTGCCTCATCCCAACCTACTTTCGGTAATAGTGTCCTAGAACTCATATTTTACCGAAACAACAACCGGAGAAAAATAGGATTAAAGAAAGGCGGAGCACTACTTGCCCAGGCGAAATGCTCGTCTGGGCATTTTCAGACTGATTAAATGCAACATCCATCTGCTTGAAAGCGACATCACGAACCGTGCTGCCCTGTGCGGTCAAAGTCGTGAAATACCGTGCAGTTTTACGTTTATATGCGCAGCTTTTCCCTCTCACAAGCTGTGCCTTCTCCGATCATTCCCTGCCGAGATGTAGTATTGCTTCTTGTTTTCATACATTTGCGCATCTGCGGCTTTCAGAAGCGACTCAAAATCCGTGTCCTTTGTGCCGCTTATCGTCGTACCGAGGGACGCGGTAGCCCCCAGTTGGCTTTTTGCCGTTTCCAGTAGTTTCTGAAACGCCGGATGTGTGATGTTTGGCAGAACCGCAATGAACTCATCTCCGCCAAGCCGATACACATGACGCTTTCCGAACACAGATTTCAGCGTCTGTGCGGTCTGCACAATGGCTTTATCACCGGCGTCATGTCCCTTTTGGTCATTTATTTCCTTTAGGCCATTTAGGTCGCACATGACAACCGCCAGGGGAAAGTACTTCTCCAGCTTTTCTGTGTACGCCCAATCCAGTGCTTTTCTGTTTTTACAATCTGTGAGCTGGTCATATAACGCACTGTGCTCCAGTGCATTCGCATTATCGCGCAGTCTTATCATAAAAGAGACCATAAACTCGATCATATCCATCTCATTCGAGATCTCATGCAGTTTCTCTTTGGGAGGATTGTCCACACCGTAGAATCCGACCATCTTGCCGTTGATTTTGATTGGCCCTGTCACAAGGGTATTGACACCCTGAGGTTTCAGCCGTTCATAGATGGCTTCGCTTGTTTTTTTGCATTCTTCAATGTCATGGATGATGGCATTGTTGGATTCTTGATATTGTGCAAACCATGTTTCAATGATGCCTTCATACGGCACATCCTGCAGGTTATCTTTTTCTTTGGGTACGCCCGCTTTGCACCACTCGTAGGTGTTGTCAAACGTTCCGCGGTCATTCTGTTCAAAGATGTACGCTCGATCGGCGGTCACACGCTGTCCGATATACTCCACCAGTTGATTCAGTACTTTGTCCGGAGTTGCTTCTGAAGCGGCATACCGAACCATGTCCGTGAGAAATCTCTCGTAATTCAGGAGTCGTTCCTGCGATTCGCGCTTGCCGACTTCCAACGCTTCCATTTCCTTATGGTACAGAATTCTCTGGAGCTTGCTTCGCATCATCGTGGCAGTCAGAAACATACTCAGCACCCCGTACAAAATAACATTCACGAGGTTTTTGGATAAAATTGGGTTATGCTGCGCAAAGAAAGCAAGTCCGATATAGAGCAGCATGCTGCTCAGAATCAGCCCGTTCATGACCGCCGCTCTAGCGGTAAACAGCAGCGGCGCTACCATCATGAACACAATGTAGTTGACCGTGAGCTCCTCCGGCGTAATTACCGTTCCCGTAATAATGCCGAACAGCAGCAGCGCGGCAAAAAAGCTGTATATAACCAGCTCTTTCCCCAAGAAGCTTCTAAGTTGACAACGAGAAATGCAAAAATAGAGCAAAGAAAGGAACGTATAGGCCAGATACACCCATTTATAATTTCCGATACTCAGGGAAACCGCACTCAGCAGCGTTATGACTCCAAAGGCAACAAGCGCCACAACAGAATACAGCCGCATGGCTTTCCAGTTTTCTTCCCATGCATTCTGTTTTACTTTCTCATAATCACAACGACTAAACATAAACAAGGAAACGATATTATTCATACGTATTTTTTCAATCTCTGTTTTATTGCTACTACAAACGGGTCTCTAGGCTCGAAAGGCCGTTCAGGGTCAGGTCGTTGGCGACCGCCGAGACGCGCTCGATGGGAACCGAGCCGTCGGATAATGCCCACGTGCGATAGATACCGATAATACCGGACAGCAAAAACGCCAGGTAGTAATCGAACATCTCGTCCTTAAGACCTTGGGGCAGCAGACCGCGCTCGGCAATCTCATGTTCGAGCGGCGCACGAAGACGAGCCATAAAGTCGTCGAGCGGAATGTTTTCAATCAGCTGGCGATTGAGCACCAAATTGTTGCACAGCGCCTCGTTAACGGTTTTGAAGAAGGTCGCCGCCGCTCCGAGTGCTCGCTCGTTGGTGTTACCGCCCATAGAGGAAAGCGTCTTCTCGACTGAGTCGACAATCATCTCGACCACATCCACGGCAATGGCATCGAGCAAGCCGTCCACCGTGCCAAAGTGCACGTAGAAGGTCTTACGGTCGACATTTGCCTCGCGCGCGATGGCGCTCACCGTAATATCGGCGAGGGGCTTTTCCATCAGCAGTCGCTCGAATGCCGAAAGAATCGCATTGCGACTGCGAACGATGCGGCGGTCAAGGCGCGGTTTAGTGGTGGCCATAGACGTGTCCCCTTCATGTCAACTGCCCACCTATAGCTCCTGTACAAGTGGGAGATAATCAACGTAAGAGGATTATCCTATATCTAACATCGCGATGACGAGCATCATTAAGAACGCACGACTCACCAACTGGGCTCTAGGGCCGCTTCTTTTTATTGAGCGCCGCAGGGGAAACGCGGATACCGTCGCCAGTCTGACGAACATAGGTCTTCCGTGCCGGTTTAGAGGCCACAGCAGTCTTTTGAGCATGCTGATTGGGGTCCACGGTAACCTGAGAGGTTGGATGTGCCTTAGCGGACGTAGAAGGCTTCTGAGGAGTGCGCCCGAGCTTGCACATCATACGGTCCCAGCGCGCATGGATACTCTCGTTATGAGCGCTCTTAAGGCCCAAAAGAGGGGCGGCCAAAATGGTCGGCGCGATAAAGGTAATCAAACGCCAAAGCAGATAGCCGGCAGCCGCTGCCGTGCCAAAAAAGTGACCCAGGAACAGCGCGAAGCCGCCCTCGGCACCACCGGTGCCGCCAGGCAGCGGGACGGCGGAACTCAACAGCTGTACAAAAGCACTCGCCGCCATGACCGAGAAAAAGTCAACGTCGTACTGACCAAAGGCAAGCATCAAAAAATACGGAACCAGGTAGAAAAACGCCAGCTGCAACATGGTGATGACGACCGTGAGCAGCATGGACGAAAAATGGCCGGCAGAGAGTTTGAATTTCTCGGAGAACGAGTAGATCTCGCCATCGACAAAGGTACGCCAGCCCTCGATCTTAGTAGCGGAAACACCCATGCGCTCGAGCCAATTGATAATACAATGTGCGACGCGCGTGACGGTCTTGGGCATCAACGCCACGGCAAAGATTCCGAGAAGAATGCAGCAGTGGCCGCCAAAACTAAAGACGCAAAGCAGCGTCATGTCGCCATAGCGCTCGGCGAAAAACGGCATGCGGGCGAGCAGCAGAATGGCACCCCATGCCACCAAACCAAACTGGTACACGATAAAGCGGGTGAACTGCGTGGCACCCGCTTCGCCCACATTTTGGCCGGCTTTGGTCAGGCGATAAATCTGGGCAGGCGTGGAGCCCATCATCATGGGCGTCAGATTGCCAAAGAAGATGCCGCTCGCCTCGACCGAAATGAGGTCGCGGATGCCGACAGGCGAATTGGGATCGAGCCATACGGCAATCGCGTACGCCACGATGCCAAAAAACAAGTATAGGAACATGCAGAAGCACGCGGCAGCGAGCCACGGCGCCTGAACGCTAGCCATGGCGGCCCAGAACTGACCCATCTGACCGGTCACGACCAAATAGACGATATAGCCCGCCAGCACAATGCCAATAAAGATGGCACCACGACGTGCGCTCTTGTTGTCATCGCCGCCCGAAACATCGACTTGAGGCTTTGGGGTATGCTGAGAGGACTCCGTCATGAGGCTCCTTCTGACCGTCAATGTATCTGGCCTATTGTACCCGTCTGGGAGATAAGCAAAACGTAAAGCTATGGGGCAAATGGGATTAACAGACAAGCCCGCAGGTAATAAAAAACCCGCCCTTCGAAAAGAAGGTCGGGTATCCAATACTTGGTAGCCCGTACCAGATTCGAACTGGTGATCTCCGCCTTGAGAGGGCGGCGTCCTAAACCGCTAGACGAACGGGCCATAAGCCTCAGCAGAAAAGAAGTGGTAGCCCGTACCAGATTCGAACTGGTGATCTCCGCCTTGAGAGGGCGGCGTCCTAAACCGCTAGACGAACGGGCCACATGACACCTGCACTGCCGTGCTGCGAGGACATATATTACGGGACAAAAAACGCGAGCGCAAGAAGAAATTCCAAATTGGCCAAATTTTGTCGTGAGGTTATGGAATACACAGGTCAACCTGGTAGCTCTTTTGGGACGGGGCTTTTTTAGCTACCCCTGCCAGAATCACTATTGTTCGTCCTATTGACAGCGGGGTAGCTAAAAAAGCCCCGTCCCAAAAGAGCTACCCCAGGTTGAGGTGGGCCAGAAGGGCTTCGCGGGTATTGGGAACGTTATTCTCGATCACGGCGTCGAGGGCGACGTTGAGAAGCTGTCCCAGCTCAGGCCCCGGTTTGACGCCGGCGCGAATCAGGTCCCCTCCGTTGATGCCAAGCATCTTAAGCGTATAGGGCTCCCCCGCTTCCAACAGTTCGTGGGCGAGCGAACGCATCTCCTCGATCGTCTCGACGTAATAGAAGCACGACGGTGCCTTACCCAGCGTATCGGCACGCTTAAGGTCCATAAGCTCGTCAATCAAACGCGGCGTGTCGACGCCCTCACCCGAAAGCGAGCGCATCATATTGAGCAAACAGGAGCGCTCGGGGCGCAACGGCTTATCGTGATACCTGATAAGCAGACACACGTCGCGAACCAAATCGTGCGAAAGCGCCAAGCGATCCATAATAGCGCGAGCTTTCTTGGCACCAAGCTCAGGATGACCGTAAAAGTGGCCGCTGCCCGCATGATCGACCGTAAAGCAATCGGGCTTGGAGACATCGTGCAAAAACGCTGCCCACATTAAGCTCGACGAAGGCGCCACGCCGTCACACAGCGCCAGCTCCCCCGCTACCGTCAAAACGCGAGCGATATGTTCGTAGACATTAAAGGCGTGGTAGACGCTGCGCTGGTCAAACCCACGAGCCGGCGAAAGCTCGGGCACGGCGGCGCAAACAAGCTCGGGGTAGCGTAGCATCGCGTCTCCCCCGTGACCGGTCGATAGAATCCCCTCGAGCTCAATGCCCACGCGTTCGCGTGCCACGACATCGAGCAGCGGCGAGCACTCGGCAAGCGCCTGTTTGGTCTTAGGCTCGATCATAAAATCCAGACGGCAGGCAAAACGCACGGCGCGCAGCATGCGAAGCGCATCCTCGTTAAAGCGACGCTTGGGATCTCCGACGGCACGAATCAGCTTACGCTCCAGGTCGCCCTGGCCATCATAACGGTCGACAAGACCGCGCTGGGGATGCCAAGCCATGGCGTTAACGGTAAAGTCACGACGTGCCAGATCGTCCTCAAGCGACGCCGCACGCTCTACACTCTGGGGATGGCGACCATCGGTGTAAAAACCGTCCAGGCGATACGTCGTGACCTCAATACGCTCATCGTCACAAAGGGCGGTAATGCCGCCAAATTTTATGCCCGACTCAACTACCGCAATGCCGGCTGCCTCGAGCGCCGCCTTGGACTCTTGCCACAGGCCGCTACAGCACATGTCAACATCGTGGCTGGGGCGTCCCATCAGGGCGTCACGCACCCAACCGCCTACGAACCAGGCCTCGAGACCGGCGTCCTCAAGCGCACGTAGCACACGCAGGGAGGCATCTGTGGGCTGCGTACCGTTGAGCGAAACATTACACATACCTATGGCCTCCTACGCTTGCAAGCGTTAAACGATGGTTCTCAAGCAGTCTAGCAAGAAACAAGCGTGAGCGCACATGAAATCACATCGTCGATTCGCGCGAACGAGACAGCAGAGCCCATGCGGCCAACAGATAAAAACACCCGCCTCGGAGATCCAAAGCGGGTGTTCGGCAACGATGTGTCTAAACGGTTAGCAGACCTGGCGAACGTCGATGTGCTTCTTATATTCGTCCACCTTGGCAAAATCGCCCAAACCAGGGCACTCGACCACGTTGGCACCAGTTGCCATCGAGAGGCGCAGGGCGTCCTCGACGCACTCGGGGGCATCATGCCACACGGACAGGAAGGCGGCAAGAGAGGAATCGCCGGCGCAGACCGTCGAGAGCAGCTTGACCTCAAAGGTGCGCTTGGCAAACCAAATGTGCTCGCCGTTGGAGAAGTACGCGCCGTCGCCACCAAGGGTCAGCAGCACATTCTTTGCGCCCTTGGCGTGCAGCTCAGCCATAGCGCCCTTAACGGACTCGTCGTCGCCACCGCTCACCTTAATGCCAAAGATGTCGAGCAGCTCGTCGTCGTTGGGCTTAATGAGCAACGGCTCCATGGCAATGAGATCGGCCAGCTGATGGCTCGAAATATCGAGCACGAACTCGGCACCCTTTGCCTTAACACGGCGAAGAACCTCGGCCAGGAAACCCTCGGAGGTGTTGGGGGGCAGCGAGCCGCTAATGACCAGGCAGGTCATGTCGTCGAGCGATTCGATGAGCTCAAACATCTCCTGCTCGTTGGCAGCATTGATGGCAGCGCCTGCATTGACCATGTTGTACTCGGTATCGGGACCGGCGTTGAGGAAAACGTTGACGCGCGTGATGCCGTCAGTCCACACGGGCTTGACGGGCACACCCAGGGCCTCGGCGCCCTTGACGATATACTCGCCTGAGAAGCCGGCAAAAAAGCCCAGGATCGTGGTGTCGACACCGTAGTGATCGAGGGTGAACGAGACGTTGAGACCCTTGCCATTGGGCGTATAGACCGCGTTGCGCGTGCGGGTGACGGTGTTGGCGGAAAGTCCGTCGCAGGAAATGTTGTAATCAATGGCGGGATTTGCAGTGAGCGTGTAAATCATGAATATTCCTTTCACAAAGCAACGTGATAATGAAAGTATATTCCACACCTTGTGAAAAGACCATAGCAACTCGGCGAACGGTGTAGAACGCGTGCAGGTCGACAGAAAAGCAGCAAGGCGGGGCAAAAATATCAGGAATGGTTGCCCTGAAGCTCATTTGCAATTTACAAATAAGCGCCCCAGCCTAAACCGGGGCGCCATATAGTCAAGAATATGTAGCGTTTCGCTTACTTGCGATCGAGCTTGCGGACAGCAACGCGCTTACTATACTCATCGACGTGACCGAAGTCGCCGATGCCCACGGACTCGGCAACATTGGCGCCGGTGGCCATAGCGAGCTTCATGGCCTCCTCGACGTTGTCGCGATCCCTGTACCACTTGTGCAGGAACGCAGCGAGCGTGCAGTCGCCGGCGCAGACGGAAGAAACCAGCTTGATGTTGAACTCACGCTTAGCGTACCAGATGTCCTCGCCGTTGGAGAAGTAAGCGTCGCCGCGGCTACCACGGGTGAGCAGCACGTTCTGGACGCCGGCATCGTGAGCCATCTTCATAGCAACGCGGACCTCGTCGTCGGTGTCGACCGGCACGCCAAAGATGGCCTTCATCTCGTGATGGTTCGGCTTGATGAGCAGCGGCTTCTTGTGAGCGAGCTCCTTGAGCTTGTCGGAAGACAGGTCCAGGACGACGTCGGCGCCACGAGCCTGAGCGTGATCCATGACCTGAGCCAGGAAGTCGGGCGTAGCTTTGGGAGGCACGGAGCCGGAGACGATCAGGCACTCAAGATCGCCCGCGGTGTCCAGGATGTTGTAGAGCTCCTTCTGGTGCTCCGGCGTAATCGGGGCGCCGGGGTTAAGGATGCCGTACTCGTGCTGGCCATCGTTGACATAGGTGTTGATACGCGTGATGCCGTCGGTCCAAACCGGGCGGCACAGGCAACCCAGGTTCATGACCTCCTCGACGATGAACTTGCCCGTGAAGCCGGCGAAGAAGCCGAGCGCGACGGTGTCGACGCCCATCTTCTTAAAGGCGAAGGACACGTCGAGGCCCTTGCCGTTAGCCGTGTAGCTGGCCGAGCCGGTGCGGACGTTCTCGTCGGGCTCGAGCGGAGAGCTCGAAACCGTCATGTCGACAGCCGGGTTAGCGGTTAGCGTGTAGAACATTTACAGTACCCCCTGTATATTTGAGGGCCGCGCGGCCAGCCCATTCCAACCACGCGGTTACCTCTGATACCAAATTAGCGAGCGGCAGCCTCAAGCAGCGCCTTGACCTCTTCGGCAGTGTTGCAGGCGAGCGCCTTCTCGGCGAGGTCGTCGCACTCGGCCTTGGTCCACTGGCTGATGGTCTTGCGGGCGCGAAGGATAGACGGAGCGCTCATCGAGAACTCCTCGAGGCCCCAGCTGATCAGCAGCGGCTCAAGCAGCGGATCGGCAGCGGCCTCGCCGCACATACCGACCATGATGCCAGCCTTGACGCCGCTCTCGATGATGTTCTTGAGCGAGCGAAGCACGGCGGGATAGTACACCTGGTACAGGTTAGAAATGGTGTCGTTACCACGGTCGGCACACATGGTGTAGCCGATCAGGTCGTTGGTGCCGATCGAGAAGAAGTCGGCGACCTCGGCCAGGCGGTCAGCGATCAGCGATGCGGCAGGCGTCTCGACCATAATGCCGACCTCGATGTTCTCGTTAAACTTGCGGCCCTCTTCGGTCAGCTCGGACTTGCACTCCTCGACGAGCTCCTTAACGGCCAAGACCTCCTCGACGCAAGTGACGAGCGGGATCATGATCTTGACATCACCGAAGGCGCTGGCGCGCAGCAGAGCGCGGAGCTGTACCTTGTACTGGTCGGGGTTGGCCAGGCAGTAACGCACGGCACGGAAGCCCATGAAGGGGTTCTCTTCCTTGACCATGTGCAGGTACGGGATCTCTTTGTCGCCACCCACGTCGAGCGTGCGGATGATGACCGGAGCGCCATTGAGCGCGCTGGCAACCTTACGATAGGCGTTGAACTGCTCCTCCTCGGAAGGAAGCTCGGCGGAATCCATGAACAGGAACTCGGAGCGGAACAGGCCAATGGCCTCGGCATCGTGATCGAGCGCGTTGGGCACGTCATCGGGGTTACCGATGTTGCAGGCAATGATCTTCTTGATGCCATCGGCAGTCACGGACGGCTTGCCACGGAAAGCCTCGAGGGCTGCCTTCTCGGCAGCGAAAGCCTCGGCCTTGGCGGTGTAGGCGGCAAGCGTCTCCTCGTCGGGATCGGCCTCGACGATACCCTTGCCACCGTCGACGACAACGGTCATGCCGTTGCGCAGCGCGGTGCAGCTGTTGGCAACCGAAAGGACAGCCGGAATCTCGAGGGCGCGGGCGATGATCGCGGAGTGCGACGTGCGGCCACCGGTCTCGGTGACGATACCGGCAACGTGAGCCTTATCGATCGTGGCGGTCATGGACGGCGTAAGGTCGTGCACGACAACGACAGTGTTTTCGGGCAGGACGGAGAGATCGACGACCTCCTTGCCCAAAAGCTCGGCCAGAATACCGGTGCGGATGTCGGCGATGTCTGCCGCGCGCAGGCGGAACATCTCATCGTCCATGGACAGGAACATGTTCTCAAACATGGTCGAGGTGTCCATGAGCGCCTGCTCGGCGCAGGTGCCGCCGTCAATGGCGGCGTTGATGGCGTCGGTCATGCCCGGGTCCTGAGCCAGGACGATGTGTCCGCTCATGATTTCGGCCTCGGCCTCGCCCACCGTCTCCTTCATGTGGTCGGCCTGAGCCTGGGTCTTCTCGCAGAAGACCGAAAGGGCGGTCTGATAGCGCTCCTTCTCTGCTGCCGAATCAGCAACCTCGTGCGGCTCAAACGTCAAGTCGGGTTCGACGGCAACCATGACGGTGCCGATACCGATGCCCTCGGAAGCGTTGACTCCCTGATACATTCCTATTCCTCTCTCCGTGTCATGTGATAAAGCGTTTTGCCATATCCATGACAAAAGAGCGCAGTTCCCTTTAAACAGGTCACTGCGCCCCCAAATATGAACTTAGTTGTTCAACATGCGACCCGTTTGAGTTCTACTCGCCAAGACCGCTCTTGATGAGCTCGATGGCAGCAGCCAGAGCCTCGGCCTCGTCAGCGCCGTCGCACTTGACCTCGACCTCGGTACCGCAGGGGATGCCGGCAGCCATGAGGGCCATCGGGGACTTGCCGTTGACCTCCTTCTCGGGGGTGACGACCGTCACGTCGCAGGCGTACTTGCCCATGGTGGAGGCGAAGAGGCCAGCCGGACGCATGTGAAGACCCTGAGGATTAACGAGGGTAGCCTTCTCAGAAACCATAATTGACTCCTTTTTTGTGTTTAACCCCTATCAGCAATGCGACAGGAGCCATATTCACGACGTGGATTATATTAACTCACATCAAACGGTTTTTCATTATGTTTCGCACGAATTGTTGGACAGATGTCGTTCCTGCACGCTCGTCTGCCGGGCGGGGCGGTTAAGTTTGCTGCTCTACAGTCCTGCGCAAGACGGAAAGCACATTAAGTGCTTTCCTTTGCGTGCGGAACTCGCGACAAACTTAACCGCCCCGCCCGGCAGACGAGCTGCGGAAACTCAGTCGGTCCAGAGCAATATCGTGCGAACGAAATTTTGGCTGATAATTTGTTCGCCTGGTTGATCTGGTTGATGGGGCTATCTATGCCCTCTTGTGAACTGAGGAGTATCCCTAACTGTCGGCAGAAAGGAAACGTCCCTCAGTACCGGGTTACTTGAAAAAGGCGGGGACCCCTGATGGAGTCTCCGCCTTATATACAGGGGGCGATGTTATTCGCAAGCTGCGGGATTAGACCAGACGGGCGTTGATCGTCTTAGCGATCTCGGCAGCGTCGGTAGAACCCTTAACGGTGGCACGGAAGCCCTCGTCCATGAGCGCCTCGGCGACCTTGGACAGGATCTTGAGGTGCGTGGTGCCGGCCTGGGCACCGGGGATGAGCAGGGCAATAGCCACGTTGACGGGAGCGCCGTCCATGGTGTCCCAACCGGTCACGCCAGAGTCGTCCTTGACGACGATGACGGCGGCCTCGGTAATGGCATCAGACTTGGCATGCGGAATAGCGAAGCCCTCCATCATGCCCGTGGTGCCCTCGGCCTCGCGGGCCAGGAAGGCGTTCATTACGGCGTCGGCGTCGTCAGCGATACCGGCCTTGACAGCCTGGTTGGAGACAAAGCTCAGGGCCTCGTCACGAGAAGCAAAATCCTCGGCGACAAAAACGTTCTCGACCTTCACGAAGTCGGAAGCCTCAGCCTTGGGGGCCTCGACGGCAGCGGCCTTGGGAGCCTCGACCGGCTTAGCGGCAGCGGCGGGAGCGGCCTTCTGATTCTTCTCGAAGTCATACTTCTTGAAAGCAACGAACAGGATGCCACCGACCACGGCGCCGATGAGGATCGCGAGGACCCACAGCGGACCGTTCTCGACAACGGGCAGGACCAGGAAACCACCGTGAGGCGCCGGATCGTGGACGTTGAACATAATGGTCAGGATCGAGGCGATGGAGGAACCGAGCATCATGATGGGCATGACGGGCCAGATGTTCTTGGTCATGAACGGAATGGCGCCCTCGGTGATGTGGGTGCAACCAAGGATGAGGTTGACGATACCGGCGTCATGATCCTCCTGGCTGAAGTACTTCTTGCCGACGATAACGGCAAAGGTGGTGATCAGCGGCGGAACGATGCAGGCGGCGGAGACGGCAGCCATGAAGTTGGTACCGAAGTTATAAGTGTCGGTGCCGACACCGGCAGCCAGGGCCTCGGTGAGCATAGCGGTACCGGTGACGTAAGCAGCCTTGTTGACCGGGCCGCCCATATCAAAGGCGCACATGCAGCCAATGGCAAGACCCAGGACAACAGCGCCAGAGGCAGACAGACCCTTGAGGAAGTCCATCATGGCGGTGTTAATGGCAGCCATGGGGCCGGAGATGCCGAGCATGACCAGGCCGACGATGGCGGTCGAGAACAGCGGGTACAGGAAGATAGCCTTGAGGCCGTCCAGGTTCTTGGGCAGCTTGGCAAAAACCTTCTCGAGCAGCAGGATGACATAGCCAGAGAGGAAGCCGCCGACGATGCCGCCCAGGAAGCCAAAGCCCACGCCGGCACCGCCGGCATCGATCATGCCGGTCTCGGCATTAACGGGCAGGCCCTGGATGGCGATCATACCGGCAACAAAGCCGGGAACGAGCGCCGGGCGCTTGCCGATGGACTCGGCGATATAGGCGGAAAGCACGGGAACCATGAGGTTCATGGCGATGCCGCCGATGATCTTGAGCATAGCGGCAAAGCTGTTGTAGTCGGCAGCCGTCGAGTCGAAGGACGTGATGCCCCACAGGAACGAAACGGCGGTCAGAACACCACCGGCAACGACGAAGACCAGCATGTGGCTGACGCCGTTCATGAGGTGCTTATAGATGATGTGACCGATGGACTCCTTCTCCTCGACCTCATCCTCGACATCGGCAGCAGCCGCAACCGTGTCGTCGCCCTTGGCGGCGAGAGCACGGTCGATCAGCTTGCCGGCAGCCTCGACGGACAGGGCCTTGGAAACACCGACGGAAACCATGGGCTTACCGGCGAAACGCTCCGCCTGGACATCCTTATCGGCTGCGACGACGACAGCCTTGGCACCGGCGATCTCACCCTTCGTGAGTTCGTTCTCGACACCGACCTGGCCATGAGTCTCGACCTTAATGGTCAGACCGCGCTCGGCAGCTGCCTTCTCCAGCGCCTCCTTCGCCATGAAGGTGTGCGCGATGCCGGTCGGGCAACCGGTGGCGGCGATGATGTCAAACTTAGCCATGTGTCCCTCCTTCTTGAGTACTGCGCCCGCGGGCGCTCCCCTACACGCGCTACGGTGCGCGTTTTTCCACTCCTGAAAGATACCAAGCCACCGCTTATATGAGAAGCAATCCAGCCTATTTCTCCGGTGAAAGGTTCTTTCACAACCGTAAACGGTCGATGAAAGTTTACCATCAACTATTGAAACAGCAAGGTGTATCTTGTAATTGAAATCCCCGTATACTAGAGCGGCACACAACAAGACAGGTTTTAATGCCAACCAGGAGTCATCCATGTCCTATAGCAGCAAGAGCGCACTCTCCCTTATTAGCACGCACAAGGGATACAGCGAGTCCGAGCAACGCATTGTCGACTATATCCTAGAGCACCAGTCCGAGGCACCGCTCCTAACAGCCGCGCAACTCTCGCGCGCCGCCGCAACCTCCGAGGCCACCGTCTCGCGCTTCTGCCGCAAGCTGGGCTTTGGAAGCTTTCGCAGCTTTCAGTTTTCGCTGGCGCGCGACCTGGAGAGCCAGCGCAACGAGGGCCTGACAGACGAGGTCTCGCTCGATAATATGGAGCAGAGCCTCAAAAACATCCTCGCCGCAAAGGTCAGTGAACTCAATGCGACCATCGATGGCATTGATCACGATACACTGGCAGCCGTCGTGCACGCGTTTAAGAACGCAGGGGCTATCGAGTTTGCAGCCGTAGGTAATACCAACGCCGTTGCGCTTGACGCGACGTTTAAGTTTTCGCAACTGGGCCTTCGCTGTATGTCAAGCACCATCAGCGAGACATCAATCGGCTTTGCGCTCACGTTGCGCCCCGGCGACGTTATCGTGCTGATCTCGAACTCTGGCAAGTCGCGTCGACTGAATCGCATGGCAAAAGCGGCTCGAGGCTGTGGTGCCACCGTAGTCGTCATCAGCAGCGACAGCAAGTCTCCGCTTGCTCGCCTAGCCGACTACACCTTTAATACCGTGAACCACGAGGCGCTGCTCACCACGGGCGACTTTGCGTTCTCCAAGATCAGCGCCACGATGATCATCGAGGTTATCTACAACTTCCTGCTGCCCGAAATCGAGGACGCCCGAGAGCACATTAGCTACTACGAGGAGCTTATCCAGCCGGATAAGGTCGTGGAATAGAAATTTTGGCGAGCCGACAAACGCCACTCGCCACGAAACCGGCCCATCTACTACGTTTTATCAGTATGGCCCAACCACATACCGAAAATAGAAATACCGCAGGCGTTCTACCTGCGGTTTTCTATTTGCAATTCAAGGCGTGGTTGCCGATAGCCTATTAAACGTAGTAGATGGGCCGGTTTCGTGGCGGCCGGGTCGAACATACATGTAACGGCTCGGCCTAAGCACGCGCTTCCTCGAGCAGCTGCTTAGCGTGCGCCAAGCTTGCCTCCGATTGATCGCCGCTCAGCATACGGGCGATCTCTGCGGTACGGGCGTCCCCGGTCACCTCATCCAGATGGGTTTGGGGAACGTCGCCGGGCTCTTTGCTCACCACGTAATGTTTGTCGGCCATGACGGCGACCTGCGCCAGGTGCGTTACGACAATCACCTGATGCGTTGCGGCAAGATCTGCCAGAACGCTCGCAAGGGCGCGTGCAGTAGAGCCGCCAACACCGGCATCGACCTCGTCGAACACCAACGTATCCACGCCGTCCGCGTTACCCAAAACAACCTTGCTCGCCAACATGACACGGCTCAGCTCGCCACCGGAAGCAATGCGGCGCAGGGGGCGCGGCGTCAATCCGGCACCGCTACGATACAAAAGCTCGTAGCTCGAAGGACCCGCCGGCGTCCACTCGGCGCGCGGAAGATCGCGCGAGTCCCAAACGAGCTCGGCGCCGCCCATCTCCAGGCGCGCCATCTGACGGCCAACCGCGTGGCAAAAGTGCGGGGCTGCCGTATTGCGTGCACGCTTAAGTGCCTTGGCGGCGGCGAACAGTTCGCGCTCTGCCGCGCCAAGCGCTTCGCGCGCCTTCTTAATCCGCTCATCACCATCGTCTACCAGCGACAACAGCTCTCGCGAGCTATCGCGCATGGCAAACACGTCGTCCATGGTGGGACCCCACTGACGCAAAAGTCCCTTAAGATCGGAATACCGCTCGCGCATACGAGCCAACTCGCGCGGATCGAAGGCAACCCCATCGCGATAGGCGCGCAGCTCGTTGGCACAATCCTCGAGCGAGATGCAGGCATCCGAAAGCGCATCGGCGATAACACCCAGCTTGCGATCGACAGTAGCCATGCGCGAAAGCTCCGCGACGGCACTGTTCACGGCATCGAGTGCTCCCCCTTCGGCAGCAAGCGACGCATGGGCATCGTTGGCCGTTGCCACCAGCACCTCGGCATGCTCGGAGCGTGGCAGCAGTTCCTCGAGCTCCTCATACTCACCCGGCTTGGGGTCGACCTCGGCGATGCGCTCCAGAGCGAAGCGCGCTTCCTCGACACGACTCCCCTGCGCACGCGAGGCCTCTTCGACGCGACGGACCTCTTTGGCAGCCGCGCGAGATGCCTTAAGGCAAGCACGATAGCGATCGAGCGCCTCGAGCGCCGGGCGCCCCGCCCATGCATCGACCATGGCAACATGATGCGCAGGGTCGAGCAGGCGCTGGTGCTCGTGCTGGCCGCAAAGATCCATCATCACGCCGACGCGCTCCGAAAGCTCACGCACGCTGGCGATGCGGCCGTCAATTTTTACGCGGCTACGGCCCTCGGCAGAAAGGCTGCGCTGCACGGTGAAGCCCTCCGTGTCGTGCGGGCCGTCAAACAGGCGCGCCTCGACGTTGGCAAGCGTCTCGCCCTCGCGCACCGTCGACGAATCCGCGCGCTCGCCCAGAATGAGCTTAAGTGCCGAGAGCAACGCAGTCTTACCGGCGCCGGTCTCGCCGGTCAGAACCGTTAAGCCCGCGCTCGGAACCAACGTCGCCTCGCGAATGAGGGCAATGTTGGAAACCTGCAGCTCATCGATCATGACGCACTCCGTAGAACACGCGGCTCACCGAGTTATAGAAGCTCTCGGGGCCGTAATCCAGCAGCAGAACATCGCCGGGACCGCGACGCACGGCCACGCTCTCGACCGTGCCATCGCAGGTAATAAACTGTCCATCGATGGCGATCGCAGGCACGCTCGGGCGGTCATCGGACATAAAGATCTCGACGACATCGCTTGGCGAGGTCAAAAAGGCGCGAGCCTGAATGGTATGTGGGGCGATGGGCACGCAAACCATGCCCGTGTAATCGGGACTGACGATGGGGCCGCCTGCGGAAAGCGCGTAGCCGGTGGAACCGGTCGCTGTCGAAACGACGACGCCGTCACCGCGCAGGCGGTCGATATGATGGCCAGACACCGTGATGTCGAACTCAACCATATCGGACAGGGGCCCGCGCGTAAGCGCCATATCGTTAAGGGCAAACGTGCGCACGACATCCTTCGTGCCATCTTCGCGCACCGAAACGATATCCGCGGCGAGGGTGGCGCGGCGACTCACATGGAGCTCACCGGAAAGGGCATCGCTCACGACCCGCAAAATATCGCGATCCTCGGGGCTCGCAGCCGTCAAAAAACCCAAATGACCATAGGAAAGGCCCAGAATGGGGATCTCGCGGTAGTTGAGAATGCGGGCGGCACGCAGCAGCGTGCCGTCGCCGCCGAGCGTAATGACCAGGTCGGCATCGTCAACATCGGGCGCACGCTGGATCTTGGAACGCTGATCGGCAGCCCATGCGACCTCGTAGCCTTGGCGCGAAAGCCAAAGCTCGAGCATCAGGCCGCTCTCGACAGCCTCTTGCTTGTAGTAATTGGGAACCAGAAAGACCTTCATAGCGTTGCAGCTTTCTCGCTCAAAGCCGTTACCTGTGATTGCAGCTCATCGTCGGCACGCTCGCCAGAGGCAAACCTCGTGCCGTACAGGAAAAACTCGACGTTGCCCTTGGCGCCATGGATGGGCGACACGCACACGTCGAGCGGAAACAGGCCCTTGGCGGCAAAGAGCTCAATCGCCGCCACAAGCGTATCGCGGCGGACGGAGGGGTCGGTCACGATACCGCCCTCGCCCACCAGCGCAGCCGGCGCCTCAAACTGCGGCTTTACGAGCGTGCAGAACGAACCCAAAGGCTTCAGGCACGCCAACACGGCGTCGATGATATGCGCGATACTCGTAAACGACACATCGCAGACAGCCAAGTCGATAGCGCCGCCGTAGCCAAGCTCGGGCAGTTGTGTCACGTTGGTGCGCTCATGGAGCCTCACGCGCTCGTCTTGGCGCAGCGACCAATCAAACTGAGCGCGACCCACATCGACCGAAACGACCGTTGCGGCGCCACGCTTGAGCAGGCAATCGGTAAAGCCGCCCGTGGAGCAGCCCACATCGAGGCAAGCAAGGCCCATGGGATCGATCCCAAACGCATCGAGCGCGCCCTCGAGCTTGAGCCCGCCGCGCCCCACGTAGGGAATACGGCCCTTCACGTGCAGGGGCAGACCGGGCGTCACCTTAAGGCCCGGCGAGGTCAAACGCTCGCCGCCACTCGAGACCAAGCCGGCCATAAGAGTGCGAAGGGCATCCGCGCGGTCGGCGCAGATGCCCTGTGAAATCAGTTCGTCATCGAGACGCACGCGTTTCATGAATGCCATCAACCATTCGTATCCGGAGACGCGGCCTGGCTATCCTGGGATTCGTTTGCCGCATCCTCATCGTATTCCTGCTCGAGCTTATCGGCCTCACGAGGCGTCAACTCAAACTTGTCGACCATATCGACCGCACGGGAGCCAAGTTCGATCGCCTCGTCAAACAAATCGAGCGAACGCTCCAAGGACGTATCCTTGGAGCGAACGGTAGCGATGATCTGGTCCAAGCGGTTCGAGATCTCGTCGAAGTTGCGGACGGAACCCTCTGGCATGGCTACTCCTCGACGGTACCGTTCTCGACCTCGGCGACCTCGGCACCCTCGTCGAGAACGCCGGCCGCAGCCTGAGCGGCTGCAACCTTGGCGGCAGCCTCGGCGGCCTGGGCCTCCTCGCGGGCGCGGTCCTCGGCCAGCAGCTCCTGATACAGGTCCTCGCCCGGCAGCTCCTCGCTACGCGCGATCTTGCCCAGCACGCCATTGACAAACGACGCGGACTGGTCGGTGCCATAGGCCTTGGCAAGCTCTACAGCCTCGTTGATCACGATGGCGTCCGAGACCTCCTCGTCGGTGAGGAAGCGCATCTCATAGACGGCGATACGCAGCAGATTGCGATCGGCGCCGGGCATGCGCATAAGATCCCAGTTCTTGGCGATGGAGCGCAGGGCGCAGTCGATACGGTCGATATACTCGTAGGCACCGCGGCACAGCTCCAGAGCGTAGGGGTCGAGGGGACCCTTCGAGATCAGGAAATCGCCCTCGAGGACGCGCTCGAGCGGGCTGTCCGTCGCCTCGGCCTGGAACAGCAGCTGCAGCGCCTGACTGCGGGCAAGCGTACGCCCGCGATAAACCTTAAGGCTCAAAGGTTACTCCTTGGGGAAAACGAGGCCGTCGATGCAAACGTCAACGCGCTCGACCTCGACACCTACCTGGGCATCGATAGCTGCGACCACGGCGGAGCGAACGGCCTCGGCGAGTTTCTTGAACGGATAGCCAAAGAACACCACGACGCGCACGGCGAGTGCGAGCTTGTCGCCGATGACCTCGGCCTCTACCGGCGGCTCGGAAGCCGGGGCCTTGGACGAAAGCATCATGGAGACAAGGTTGGTGGCAAGGTCCTTGACGCCCACGGAGGCGATGCCCTCGACATCCGTGACGGCGCGCGAGACGATGGCGGTCAGAACATCGGGCGAAATACCGATGCCGTCAATCTTGATTTCCTGGGGCATGAGTCCTCCTAGAAGAGTTGGTTGCTAGACGCGGGAGACGAACTTGCCGTCGCGGGTGTCAACCTTGATGACCTCGCCCTCGTTGAGGTACATCGGGACCTGGATGACAGCACCGGTGTCGATGGTGGCCGGCTTGGTGGAACCCTGAACGGTGTCGCCCTTAAAGCCCGGGTCGGTCTGGACGATGGTGGTCTCGATGAACATCGGCGGGGTCACGCCCATGAGCTCGTCGTCGGCGAAGAGCAACTGGCAGGTGTCGTTCTCGCGCAGCCACTTGGAGTTCTCGCCCACCATGTCCTCGGGAACGGGAACCTGCTCGTAGGACTCGTTGTCCATGAAGATGTAGTCGGCGCCGTCGTTGTAGAGGTACTGGAACTCACGGGTGGTGAGCATGACGCTCTCGAACTTGGTACCGGCGTTGCAGGTGTTCTCGACGACACGACCGCTCTTGATATCGCGGGTCTTGTAGCGCACAAAAGCACCGCCCTTGCCCGGCTTGACGTGCTGGAACTCGACGATGGTGTAGACCTTGTCCTTAATGCGGAGACCGAGGCCGTTCTTGAAGTCGGCGGTAGAAATGGTAGGCATAGCGACCTTTCTTGTTATGGGTAGAACGCACAAGCGTCCAAATTACATACGAGCGAAATTATACACTTGCAGGCGGCGCCTGCGGCGAGCGCATAAAAAGAGAACGCGGGGCGCCCGAATCATTTCGGACGCCCCGCTTCCAAAATCAAACTGAATGGCTTAGCAGTCGATGACGTGCAAGTCGTGCGGGGTCTTGGTGAAGGGCTCATAGCCGTTCTCGGTGACAACACCGTAATCCTCCAAGCGCACGCCGCCCACGCCGGGCAGGTAGACGCCGGGCTCCATGGTGACAACCGAGCCGACCTCGATGATGTTCTTGCTGCGGTTGAAGTTGGGCAGCTCGTGGATGTCGATACCGACACCATGGCCCAGGCCATGGTTGTAGTAATCGCCATAACCGGCATCACCGATGATCTTCTTGGAAAGCTTGAAGATATCGTTACCCTCGACGCCCGGATGGATAGCGGCGACGCACTCCTCGTGGGTGCGGCGCACGAGCTCGTACAGGTCGAGCTGTTCCTGCGTGGACTCGCCCATCACGACGGTACGCGTCATATCGGAGCGATAGTCGCAGTAGCCCGCGCCATAATCCATGAGGACGAAATCGCCCTTCTCGATGACACGGTCGCTCGGGACGGCATGCGGGTTGGCGGTGTTGGGACCGCTCGCGACGATGGAGCCAAAGGCCAAGCTGTCGGCACCGTTGGCGAACATAAAGTTCTCGAGCTCGTTGCGGACCTGCTTCTCGGTCATACCGGGCTTAATAAAGCCGAGCATGTGCTGGAAGGCGGCATCGGTGATCGACTGCGCGTGTCGCATGAGCTCGATCTCCTCGGCATCCTTGATGGCGCGCATCTTACGAATGTCGTCATGCATCAGCGGCAGCATGCAGGCGACGGAGCGATCCTCAAGACCACGCTGAATACCCTGGTAAAAGTTAATCTGCATGTCATCCTCGACGGCGCAGACGCGACACTTGTTGGCCGCGATCTTGTCGGCAACCCAACCGGGGATGGTGCCCTCGTCCATGTCGTAGACCCAGGGGCTGCCGGCGGGCGTGTTCTCCTCAAAGCTGTTGAGATAGCGCGAGTCGGTATGGAACAGGCATTGATCGGCCGTAATAAATGCGGCGTGCGGAAACTCGAAGGTGTAATCGAAGACGCCCTTCACACCCGTGAGCCAACGGAGGTTGGCCTCATCGCGCACGACGATAGCATCGTAGCCGCGCTCGACCATCAGGGCACGGACACGCTCGATACGACCGGCAGGACCGGCAGCAAACTCAGACATTCAGATTCCTTTCTTATTGTCCTCAAAAAGAGCAGGACGGGCTTCAAACGAATAGCCGAACCACAAGCGATTCGCAACCGATTGAAAACCCGTCCCTCAAAATGATACGAAAGACGATGGATGTCAATAAAGTTAAAAAAGTTCCTTGCGAGAAGCCAGATACGCCTGCGCATGGCGTTCGAGAATCTCGTCCTCGACATTTGTCAGGCGAATGGCGCCGAGCGCCGCGGGCAGCGGCAGCATGCTGCGGTTTGAGCGGGCAAACTGCTGCTTGCGGAACTCCTCGATAAACGCGGTGGGCTCCAAGTCGAAGGCAAGCTCTTCGATGCCAAAGTCCTCCAGGCAATCGTCGAGATCAAACACATTGTCGATATCGAAGTCGCAGGCATCATGTGCTAAGCGCGCCTCAAAGCGCATGCCCTCGGAAAGGAGCTGGTATGCGGGAACGTTATCCGCGGCCTCGCCCAGGCAGGCGCGAAGGGTGCGCTCCCCTGTCTTACCAAAATCGAGTGCATGGCGAGCACTGGGGTTCGTGGCCATGAGCACGTCTTTGCGCGCGGTCTGGGACCACTGCACAGCATTGACGAGCGCGACCTCCTCGCCGGAAAGAATCTCGGGAACAGTCTCGGTAAACTGATTCCAGCGGGACTTGCTGCTCGAAAGCATGGTGCCAACAAGCACCACATAGCCGAGCTTGAGATCCTCGGAGTCCGCCTCGCGAACAAGGTCGAGGTCACACACGACCAAGCCCGATTCGGGACGGAACGCGATAGCGGGAAGCGCATTCGACGACGAGGCGACGAGCGGCTTCATGGTCGTCGCGACCGTGAGCATGGCGTCGAACGTTGTCGGCAGCAAGGCGCACTCGGTGCGACCGCACCACTGATTAGCACACCAGCTAACAACCGAGCAGGTTGCGGCATCACCAACGGCGACGACCAGATCGTCACAGGTAATTCCGTTGGCAGATAGGGCACCAAAGATGGTATCGGCATCGGCCAGCGTGGCACCAGCAGGCGAAACCTCGAGTGGGAGCTGCGACACGACAAAACCGGCATCAACCAGCGCATGCTCGACGACCTCGCCAAAACGCTCTGACGTGGCGCCGTTCCAAACCACCAACGCGCGCTTAGGCTTGCCCACAGCCGAGGCAAACATGCGCGACAGCTCCTCGAACGCGCCCAATCCGACGCGGACATCGACACTGCGGTTTTGGAAATTGATCAGTTGACGGCGAATCATAGCAGCCCACGCTCCAAAAGCATCTCGGCACAAAGGTAGGAAACGTCCTCGAAGGACTTGTTGCGAATATCAAGAGTAATATCGGCGGCCTGGCGATATAGCGGACGGCGATGCTCAAACAGGCGCGCGGCATGCTCGGGCGAACGGAAATCGGGACGCGTGTCGGACCGACGAATCTGGCGAATCGAATCCTCAAAGTCACCTTCGAGATACACACAGATACCCATCTGGTGCATAAGCTCAATATTCACCGGAGTCTCGACGATACCTCCGCCGCAGGAAACCAGCAGGCTGCGCTCGCTTTGGAGCGAACGGAGCGCCGAGGTCTCGAGCTCGCGAAAACGCTCCTCGCCCTCGGTCTCAAAAATCTCGGTCACCGATTTACCGCAACGACGCACGACAAGGCGGTCGGTATCGATAAAGCGACGTTTGAACATAGTGCCCACGTTGCGCGCAAGCGTCGATTTGCCCGCGCCCAAAAAGCCGATAAAGAAGATATGGTCGCAGCCGTGTTTGGTGTGCTGGGACATAGCGAGACCTATTCCTCGCAGGGAAGGTCGCGCAGGGCCCGGCGCTCAAAGATACGGAAGATCTGCGTATACCACAGGTCCTGAGTGGCCTGCGGCTTTACCAGGATGGTATCGACGCCGGCGAAATTGCCGCTCCACACGTCCGTGTAGAGCTGATCACCGATCAGCACCGCCTCGTCGGCCGTGGCGCCGAGGCGCTTAAGACCCGCCTTGAGGGCAAACGGAGCCGGCTTCATGGCGTGGCTAATGGCCTCGAGTCCCAGCTCGCGTGCCGAGCTCATGACCTGGTCGCGATGCCAGTTGTTAGACACCATGCACAGCTTAAAGCCTTTGGCGCGGGCGGCGTCGAGCCAAGCGGAAACCGCGGCGGGAACCTGCTCGGTGTCGCGCGGCACCAGGGTGTTATCGCGATCGAGCAGAATGGCGCGTTTGCCGTCGGCCCACAGGGTATCAAGGTCGATGCGGTCGACGGATGCAACATATCGTTTGGGGCTGAAAATCCTCATGTTTAATTCCAAGACTGTTGGTGCTCTTCGTAGGTTTGCGAGAAGTACTCCTCGTCCTGCGTTATGTAGAAATACAGGTCATCGGAGTCGGTCGGCTCAAGCGTGGCCTTGAGTGCCTCGAGCGACGGGGAGCAGATGGGCGTGGGTGGCAGACCCTCGTGCTTATAGGTGTTGTACGGACTATCGCTCTGCAGGTCGTCGGCGGAAACCTCGCCACCGGTGACATACATCATGGTCGCATCGCTGTTGAGATAACGCAGACCGTCGAGCTTGCCGGCAAGGCGGTTGTAGAAGACCGAGGCGACATGTGCGCGCTGCTCGGCGTTGAGACCCTCGCGCTCAACGATGGAAGCGAGATTGATGATGTCGTAATCGGACATCTCCACGCCGTAACGCTCTTTGATCTTGGCCTCGCACCCGGCAAAATCGAGAGACTTGTACTCGGTGTTGAACTGATCGAGCATGGCGCGGATAACGTCATCGGCGCTCGGGTCCTTGCCCAGCGAATAGGTCTTGGGGAACAGAAAACCCTCGAGCGAATCGTTGGCGGCGCCCTTAAGGAAGCTATAGTCGTCCACGTAGTTGGAGGCCTTGGCCTGGTTGAGGAAGTCCTCCTTAGAGATGCTGTCGTAGGCCTGGGCCACACGGTCGGCGACTTGATCGACCGTTAGACCCTCGGGAATAGTAAGCGCATTGGAGCCCGCATTGGGGCCTTCCATGAGCTGCTGAACAACCTTGGTCGCATCCATGAATGTGGTGAACGAATAGGTACCAGGCTTGAGGGACATATCGGCATTGAGCTTTTTGACCGCCGCATAGTAATCCTTGGGATTTTCGACGATATGGTTCTCGGAGAGGATCGAGGCGATGGTGTCGCCCGAAGCACCGTCGGGAATGGTCACCGTAACCTGCTGACCAGCCGTAACCTTCGTATCCTCACCGGCAAAGAAGCCCTTGACGGCCGGCACGACAAAGAAAGCGATCACAGCAAGCGCGAGCACCGCCACCACAACGCCGATGATCATGGGAACCGGAGAACTCTTCTTTTGAGCACCGCGTCGAGCACGCGTGTCGTAGCTCGAGCGGGTCGCCGGAGCAACGCCATGCAAACCGCGAGCATGATGCGAATGAGATTGGGTAGCCTGCGTTCGCCGGACAGGTGCCTGCTGCTTAAAGCGGGTACCGCCTGCAGGCTGGGCCGTACGAGCAGTGGGCTGCTGAGCCGCGCGAGAAGCCGGATGCTGAACCGAACGAGCAGAAGGCTGCTGACCCGTCCTTTGAGCAGGTTGGGCCGAACGAGCGAAGGACTGCACCGGGCGCGCGCCAGGCTGAGCTGCGCGCTGCGTCGGCTGTGCCGGACGCTGGCCAGGCTGGGCAGGGCGCGACTCGGGCTGACGTGTACGATTCGGCTGGCGCGGATCGGAAGCGCTAGGCATGCGAAACCTCCTCGTTTTTACGATCGAGCCACGTCTGCAAAAACAGGCTGGCGGCAATCATGTCAATCTTGCCCCTCATCTGCTTTTCGTTGAGGCCCTGCTCGCGCAAGATACGCTTTGCCTCTTGCGAGGACAGACGCTCATCCTCAAACTCGAGCGGAAGATCAAGCTCGTCGGCGATCTTTTGTGCCACGGCGGCAACGCGCTCGGCTTGAGGGCCGGGCTCGCCGGCCATGGTCAAGGGACGTCCGCTTACCAGGATGTCGGGCTCATAGTCCTCGACCAGGTAACGGAACGTCTTGGCCATACCGGTGACCTCGGCGGCCGGGAGTACCTTGACAGGCATCGCCATCTTGCCATCACGGCTCGAGACGGCAATGCCAATCCTGGTCTCCCCTATGTCCAGTGCGAGCGCGACCACAGCGACTACTTCGGTTCTTAGGCGCCCAGCGCGGTCTTAGCGGCCGCGAGGGCATCGGCGATACCGGCGGCGTTCTTGCCACCGGCCTGGGCCATGTTGGGACGGCCGCCACCGCGACCGTCGACCAGGCCCGCGATCTGCTTGATCACGTTGCCGGCGTGGAAACCGGCCTTGACGGCGTCATCGGAGCCGGCGGCGAGCAGCGCCGGGGTGCCCTTCTCGGTCACGCTGGCGACGACGCAGGCGACAGGGCCGGCGACCTTCTGGTGCACGGTATCCCAAACGTTGCGCAGGTCGGCGGCCTCGAGACCCTGGAGCTCAGCGACGACGAGCTTGTAGCCATCAAGCTCGACGGCGCCCTCGATGGCGCTGGAGATAGCGTCGGAGGAGCCACCGGTCAGGGCCTTCTTGAGCTTATTGGACGTCTCGCGCAGCTCGGCCTGCAGGTTCTCCACACGAGCGGGAACCTCGTCGACGCGGCACTTGAGCGCAGCGGCAGCGGCGTCAACGAGTGCCAGGCGGTCGGCCATGTAGTCGAGGGCACCCTTAGAGGTCACGGCCTCGATACGGCGGACGTTGGAGCCCGTGGAGGACTCGGAAATGATCTTGAACAGACCGATCTCGGCGGTGTTGGCGGCATGGGTGCCACCGCAAAGCTCACGGGAGAACGGCTGGTCCTCGGCGCCCACGGAGACAACGCGGACAACGTCGCCGTACTTCTCGCCAAAGAGGGCGACAGCGCCGGCGGCCTTGGCCTCATCGATGCCCATGACGCGGGTAACGACCGGCTTGGAAGCGAAGATCTGCTGGTTGACCAGGTCCTCGACAGCCTTGAGCTGCTCGGAAGACAGGGCCTCAAAGTGCGTGAAGTCAAAGCGCAGGTGCTCGGGCGTCACCAGCGAGCCGGCCTGGGAGACATGCTCGCCCAGGACCTGCTTAAGGGCGGCGTCGAGCAGGTGCGTGGCGGTGTGGTTGCGGCGCAGGAAGCCACGGCGCTCGGCGTCGAGCGCGGCGGTCACGGTAGCGCCGACGGTCAGCGTGCCCTCGGCAACGTGGGCGACGTGGGCATACAGGCCGTTGTGGTTCTTGGTATCGGAAACCGTCAGCGTAACGCCCTCGGCGGATAGCTTACCGGCGTCGCCCTGCTGGCCACCCATCTCGGCATAGAACGGAGTGCGGTCGAGCACGACCTCGACGTCCTCGCCGGCGGCAGCGGACTCGACGGACTCGCCGTTGCGCACGATGGCAACAACCTTGGCACCCTCGATCACATCGTTGTCATAGCCGTCGAACTCGGTCGCGGCAACTTTGTCGGAAAGCTCAACCCACACGTCGTTGAAGCTGCCCCAGGCGTCGCCCTTGGCATTGGCGCGGGCGCGGGCCTTCTGGTCCTCCATGCAGGCGGTAAAGCCGTCCATGTCGACGTCGTGGCCAGCGGTGCCGGCGATCTCGACGGTCAGGTCGATGGGGAAACCAAAGGTGTCATGCAGCTTAAAGGCAACATCGCCCGGAAGGACAGCGCCGTCGGCGAGCGCGGCCAGGGCCTCGTCCAGGTAAACGCGGCCGTTGTCGAGCGTCGTGGAGAAGCGCTCCTCCTCGGAGGCGACGATACCCTTGACGAGCGCGACGTTCTTGAGCAGCTCGGGATAGGCCTCGCCCATCTGAGCGTTGACCTCGTCGATGAACTTGGTTAGGAAGGCGCCCTCGATACCCAGCAGGCGACCGTGGAACACGGCGCGGCGGAGCAGGCGGCGAAGGACGTACTCGCGGCCCTCGTTACCGGGCAGGATGCCGTCCGAGATCATGAAGTCGACGGCACGGGAGTGATCGGCGATGATACGCAGCGAGCGGCTGGCACCGGAGTAATCGTCGGCGTCATAGGTCTTGCCGCTGATCTCCTCGCCAAGCTTGATGAGGTGCTGCATCAGATCGCCGTCGTAGTTGGCGGTCTTGTGCTGCATGATAGCGGCCATGCGCTCCAGGCCCATGCCCGTATCGAGGTTGCGGTGCGGCAGCTCCGGCATGGAGCCGTCCTCCTGGCGGTCGTACTGGGTAAAGACGAGGTTCCAGAACTCCAGGAAGCGGTCGCAGTCGCAGCCGGGCTTGCAGTCGGGGCTGCCGCAGCCGACCTCCTCGCCCATGTCAAAGTAGATCTCGGAGCACGGACCGCAGGGGCCGGTGGGGCCGGCGGCCCAGAAGTTGTCGTCCTCGCCCAGACGCGAGATGTGATCCTCGGCAACGCCCAGAGAGCGCCACACGTCGTGAGTCTCGTCGTCCTCGGTAAAGACGGTGAAGTACAGGCGGTCGAGCGGCAGCTTGAACTCCTTGGTGATGAGCTCAAAGGCCCAAGCGCAGGCCTGCTGCTTGGAGACGCCGCCAAAGGAGAAGTCGCCGAGCATCTCAAAGAAGGACAGGTGACGGCCATCCTCGCCGATGCAGTCGATGTCGTTGGTGCGGACGCACTTCTGGCAGGAGATAGCGCCGATCTCCTTCATGGTCTTCTTGCCCTGGTAATACTCCTTAAACTGGTTCATGCCGGCGTTGGCAAGCAGCAGCGAAGGATCGTCGGGGACGAGGGACGAAGAAGGATAGAGCTTAAGACCGCGCTCCTCAAAGAAGTTGAGGAACTTGGAGCGAATCTCAGCCGTAGTCATTGACGGGTAGTCAGCACTCATAGAGGGAATCTCCTCGGTTTCACATCGAAACAGTTCAAACGTAACGATATTACCATCCCACCGCGCCTGTGCAAAAAAGAGGGTCGCCAAACAGCGACCCTCCAGCGAATTTGCACGTTATTGCCTATGAACTTGAACTTGAAATGACTTACTGCTCATCATCGTCCATGGAGCCGTCGATGCCGGTATTGGTATCGTCGTCCGAGTTGGAATCGTCGTCTTTGGCGAAGGGATTCTTGAAAAAGCCCGTAGCATCGGGCTGAAGGCCCGAGAGCTTGATCCAGGGGTTATCGAGCTCGGGTTTGGGCATGGCCTGCGCCTCGGGCGCAGTCTCGTTACCGATGAGCTCGGACTCATAGATGAATGTATCGTCTCCAAGCGCATCGTAGGCGGCGACCGGGTTACCCTCAGTATCGCGATACGGCGTGCCCTTAAACACGGCGCCGTCGTATGCCACGAGCTGATGGCCGGTCTCGTTCTCAAAGTAGTAGACGAAAATGCCCTTGAGGGCCGCGCACAGCGGAATGGCGATAACCATGCCGATGGCGCCCATAAGCGCCGAACCGATAACGAGTGCCGTCAGGCTCATGATGGGATGCACCTGGACCGAGCTTTGCATGACTTTAGGCGAAATGACGTTGTCAGTGACATTTTGCGCCACCATGGTCACGACCAAAGTCCACAAAGCCAGCATCGGGCTGAACATAAAACCGAGCACCGTGGCGATCGCCGCGCTCACCCAGGGGCCGACAACCGGGACCAAGTGCATAATGCCCGTAAAGATGGCCATGAGTGCCGCGTAGGGATGGCCAATGAGCGTAAAGCCGATAAAGGCCAGGATGCCACCGCAGATGGACGTCACGACCATGCCGCGCATATAACCGCCAACCGAGCGCGAAAGAATCGCAACCATAAAGCGGTACGAGGTCTCCTTTTCCTGCCCGATGATGGTGCAGACCTCGTGGTGCATACGGGGATAGTCGCAGGCCAGCCAATAGGCAAGCACCAGACCCAGGAAGATGACGAACAGCTGCGAGGCCGTATTGGTAATGAACGGGAATACACCGCGACCAAGCTCGGCGGCAATCTGAGATACATACTTGGACGCCACGGTAACCAGCGAAGAAAGATTATCGTCCAGATACTCTTTGAGCGGCGTGTTGTTGAGCGTCTTGGCATGCGAGACCATCTCGTTGAGATCACCGCCCGCAACACGAAGCTGCTCAGGCAGGCGACTCAGGACTTCCATAATCTGACCAAAGAGAATCGGCGACAAGATGCAAACGACACCGACGAGCACAGCAACGACCACGATCAGCGCGATAAGCGAACCAATGCCACGGTTGACGCCGTGATGCTCGAGCCAGTTAGTAATCGGCGACATCACAAAAGCGATGATGGAACCGACAGCTAGAAACTCGATAACCGGCGCCAAGATACCCATAAGGTTAAAGATGACGGCGGCGATGACAATGCAGCCGACGACGGCCCAAATGCGAAGCGTCAGAATACGGGTATCGCGCAGCGCGCGATCGGTTTGTTGGGGGTGTTCACTCATGAACGAACCATCACTCCGTCGGGGTCGATCTTGTCCTGAACCTTCTTAAGGGTACGGCGCAGCAGGCGCGAGACCTGCACCTGCGAGATGCCCAGCTTCTTGGCGATCTCGATCTGGGTCATGCCCTTTACGAAACGCAGCTCGATAACCTCGCGCTCGCGCGGCGAGAAATCGCGGATGGCCTCCTCAATCACCAGGCGGTCATCGGTGAAGTCGAGCTCGTTGTCGTCGTCGGCGTAGCGGTCGAGAATTGAAGGCGCGTCGTCAGAATCGGACGCACCGGGGGCCTCGATGGGCACCGAGGTATAGGCCGAGGACGATTCCATGGCCTCCAGCACCTCGTCAACGGTCACGTCTAGGTACTCAGCGATTTCCTCCACCTTAGGCGAGCGCTGCAGCTCGTTAGTGAGCTTGTCGGTGGCCTGGTTAACCTTGGCAGAGAGCTCCTGTAGGCGACGCGGAACGCGCACACTCCAACCCTTGTCGCGGAAGTGACGCTTGATCTCACCCAAGATGGTGGGCGTGGCAAACGTGGTGAACTCAAGTCCGCGCTCGGGGTCAAAGCGGTCGATAGCCTTGAGCAAACCCAGATAGCCGACCTGCATGAGGTCGTCGAGCGGCTCGCCGCGATTCTTAAATTTGTTGGCAAGAAACCTTACCAGGTTCATATGGGACATGACGAGCTGCTCGCGGGCGTCCGGATCACCGGTCTCTTTGTAGCGACGAAACAGCTCGCGGGTTTTCTCCTTGTCCCAAGCGGTCTTACCGCTCCGGGAACGTTCGGTCATATTAGATATCCGCCTTGAGATCGAGGGAAAGCGTCAGAGGCGCCGCAGTCTTTTCGTAGGAATCGCACACGCTTGCCAGAATGAGCTCGGCATATACGGCGGCCTGGTCATCCTCATCGACAGTCGCCTGGTCGCCAAAGGTGAAGGTCATGCCCACGTGAGACTCATCGACATCGAATTTGATCGAGATAACGTCAGAATCAACGGCCGTGCAGCCAAAGATGAAGGCCTCCTCGGCAGCCATACGAATGTCCTCGATGCGATCGACGGACATGGAACACAGCGCGCCGACATTAGCCGCCGTCATGCGCACCAAGCGTGCCAGACGCGGATCCCCGGCAACAGTCAGCGTGATAGAGCAAGTTGCTTCACTACTCATCGCAGGACTCCTCAGAGGTCTCGGCGGGCGTGTAGGTGTAATACCGGGCTACTTTAGCAGCAGGCTTCTGTGCATCATCGTCACCAGCAGCGGCATCGTCCCCGGTTTCGCCAATCAGGACACGCTCGGTCGGCTGCTCGGCTTCGGCGGCAGCGGAAAGATTGCGCTCGGCCTCGACCGCGGGAGCCTTCACCTTGTTAAAGAGTTTCTGAACGGCACCGGCCGCAGAGTCGGTCACACTCGACACGGCATTGCTGGCCTCGGCCATGCTGCCCGTAACCTCGGAAATGTCGCGAACCACGGCTTCGACCTCTACGAGATTGGAGGTAAGGGCGTCGACGGCGGTCTTGCTCGACTTGAGGAGCGGCTCAACCTGCGCCAGCGCGGGGGTGAGCTCATCGACGGCGCCATCGAGCTTTGCTACCACGGGCTGAGCCTCGGCGATGGTGTTGTTAAGGTCGCTCACCGTCTTGTCGAGCGAATCAACGACAGTGCGGGTCTTTCGCAGCGTGAGCGCGAGCTCGATGACAGCCCACACGCCGGCAACGGCGAGCAGCAGCAGGGCGATTTGGATGGGACTCATACAAGCCTCCCGAAGGAATCGAAATACAGACGCTGTTCATGGTACCCCAAAGGGGACCGAACATGCCAAAAGCAGCAACGTGAGACAAAATTACCAGCAGCTACTTCGGTGCATTCCCGCTACGGTCGCGCTCGCTTTGCTCTACACGCCACTCTTCCCAGCCGCGGCCGGCAGGCTGCCAAAACGCACCGCGCTCCAGCCCCTCGGGCAAATAGCGTTGATCGACCCAGCCTTCGGGATAATCATGCGGATACTTATACACACCGTATTCGTCGCTGCCCGGGCGATGACGATCGCGTAGATAGCTCGGCACCTCGCGCAGCCCACTTGAATGAATATCGGCCAACGCCGCATCAATCGAGGCCTCACACGCGTTGGATTTTGGCGCCAAGCACACATAGAGTGCAGCCTGAGCCAGATTAATGCGACACTCGGGATAACCGATGACCTCGGCAGACTTAAACGCGGCATGGGCCACCAATAGCGCCTGCGGGTCGGCGTTGCCAACATCCTCAGAAGCCTGAATCATAATACGGCGAGCGATAAACTTAGGGTCCTCCCCCGCATCGATCATGCGCGCGAGCCAATAGATCGTGGCATCGGGGTCGCTGCCGCGCATAGACTTAATAAACGCGCTGATGATGTCGTAGTGCATGTCGCCGTTTTTGTCATACGAAAAACCACGGCGCGGATTGGCAATCTTTACGTCATCCACGGTAATGGGATAACGCTCCCCCGCCGCCGGCGCTGGCGTTCCCTCGGTATCGGGACGCGTGACGGCAATCTCGCTCGCAAGCTCGAGCGTCGTGAGTGCCGAGCGAGCGTCACCCGCAGCCAGCGTGCAGATGGTCTTAACCGTATCCTCATCGGCCGAGAACTTGCCGTTCAAACCCTGCGGCGCCTCGAGCGCACGCTCGATAAGCGTGGCGATATCCTCGTCCTTTAAATGTTCAAGTTCCACCACGCGACCGCGCGAGAGCAACGCCGAGTTGACCTCGAAGTACGGATTCTCCGTCGTGGCGCCAATCATAACGACGGTACGGTTCTCAACCGCATGCAGCAGGGCATCCTGCTGCGACTTGGAGAAGCGGTGAATCTCGTCGATGAAAAGAATGGTGCGACGGTCGTACGTATTCAGGCGCGTCTTGGCCTCGTCAATCACGCGGCGCAGGTCCTTCACAGTGCCCGTCACGGCGCTGACCTCGACAAACTCGCTCTTGGTATGGTTGGCGATAATGTGGGCCAGCGTCGTCTTGCCCGTACCGGCCGGCCCATACAGAATCACACTCGACAGCACGTCATGCTCAATCGCGGCACGCAACCACGAGCCCTTACCGACGGCCTTTTGCTGGCCCACGTACTCGTCGAGCGAATTGGGCCGCATGCGCACCGCAAGCGGCGCATTCTGAAAGGAACGCTCACGCGTCGAAGCAGAAAAAAGGTCGTCCATAGCCATCCCGTGCATCAATCAAAAACGTTTTCCATGAACAGTATACCGAATATATACGAACTACCGTTCGTTAATATAGGTACGGTGCGGAAACATCAATCCCGGGAACAGCTTGCTCGTGAGCTCGCAGAAATAACCGTCCGTCATGCTCGCAATGTAATCCACGACCGTCTGGTCCTTATCGTCCTGCCATGCATAGGTGCGATCGTAGTAGGAAAGCTGCTGCTCAATGCGAGAAATGTGGTGCTTAAAGATATACGAGGACTCGTCGCCTTCGTTTATATCCCGCAGGCAACGGTCATAGAGCTTCTCGAAGGCCTCGCGCAGCTCCGCTTCGGAGTCGCCTTCTATGCCGCCCTTGCTATAGATCTTCTCGTAGTTCTCGCGCTTGGCCCGGCGGATTTCCTCAAACAGGTCCTCGCTCATCTCGATGCGCGGCTTGCCATAGCTGTGCTCGACGATATCGATAGAGGCATGCGTAAGGATCCAGCTGTTGTATGCACCGCCCAGGTCATCGTCAAAGTCGTCGGGTGACAGCAGGCCCGCCGCAATGGCGTCTTGGCGATCGCGCCCAACGTAGGCAAGGATATCCGAGATGCGAACCACGCAGCCCTCGAGCGTCATGGGGCGCAGGTGCTCAATTGCGCTATAACCCGTGGCAATGCATTCCTCGACGGTTCGGTCGAACTGGTCAAAGGAACCCATGTCCGAAAGCTCAAAAACACGCTGTTCGTACTCGCCGTTGTGGCACAGTACGCCATCGAGCGTCTGGAGCGACACGTTGCGGCCGTACAGCGCGTCGAGCACGCGGACCGACTGCACATTATGGAAAAAATAACGCCCCGTGCGCTCATGATAGATGTCGTTGAGGAAACGCTCACCGGCATGGCCAAAGGGCGTGTGGCCCAAGTCGTGGCCTAAGCCAATCGCCTCGATCAGATCGCAGTTGAGGCCCAGAGCACGCCCGATATCGCGAGCGATGCGCGAGACAAGCTGCACGTGCAGGCCGCGGCGCGACAGATCGTCGTTGCTGCGAAAACTGAAGACCTGCGTTTTGCCTGCATAACGTGTGTATGCTGGCAGATGCAGAATCTTTTCGATATCGCGCATAAAGGCCGGACGCATAAGCGTGCCCTCGTCTGCGGCCCGATCGACACGGCGGATGGCCTGGTCGTCACCGCATCGATAGGGATTAACGACACCCGCGGCGCGGTCGGCGGCAATGCGCTCGACCAGCTCGGGCGACAACGCCGCGGGAATGCGATCCAGGCGCGCCTTGATGGCGGCTGTCTGTTGATTGATTGCCATGGCATGCTCCTTAAAAAGGGCGCGCAAACGGTTACAGCGTACTACCCACGAACTCGATTATGGCAAATATTGGCACCAAAAACGGCAGCAAAGGCAGCGAGCGCGATTTTACGATGAGACAGGCAGCGGCAAGGGTCAGGAGCGCAACCGCAAACGCGACGACGCCGCCCAGGGGATCGAAGGTGCAAAGGGCAAAGAGCGCCTTGGCATCCCCCATGCCAACGCCAGGGGCATGGCGAAGGCGACGCCAGAGTGACTCAGTAAGCACAAGGGCAAGGTAGACGATGACCGCAAGACCGGCGTGGTCAAGCGCCATGTTAACACCCTTGTCGAGCCAGACGCCTGCAAACGCCGCCACCGCACACGCGCCGGCAAGCTCATTGGGAAACCGCCGCTCGCGGACATCAATCGCCGCGCCGGCAAAGATGCAAATCCAAAACGGGATATAGAACATCGAAACCCCTCAACTGAGCGCTCAAACGTAAAAACCACCGCAAAGGTTCTATCCCCTTTGTGGTGGTTTTGATGGTGGTTATTTGGCGCCCTGCATGACCTCGTCGAGGGTAACGCTTACGGCGTGCTGCGTCGGCACCCAGTCGACCTTCAAGAACAGCGCTGCCACCGTAATGGGGATATAGCTGAACATAAAGATCGGGAAGGTAAACAGGTTGGTTACCAGACGCCACTTTTGCGCGCAGTGAATATGCTTGTATTCAAAGATAGTCGTGAGCAGCGCCAGGATAAAGAAAGTCTGATACATCATAGCGAAGGTCATAATGAGAGAAGCGGCACACGCCTGCATCTCGACTTCGGTAGCCAAGAAACCGTGCGAAAGGCCGCCCACGATGAGGAACGTCGCATTAGCGAGCATCGAGATCAGAGAGAGCAGCATGCCCGGTGCGATCGTCATAAACATGTCGTAGGCGGCAAAGCGATGATAGCGGAAGGTCGATTTGACCAGGTGCTTACCGTACGTAAAGAACACCTGGTAGAAGCCCTTGGTCCAACGCATACGCTGTTTCCAGGATGCCTTAAACGTCACGGGCTGTTCGTCAAAGAACTCCGCCGGCGCATAGCCAATGCGAATGCCGTGAATGGCACAGAACGTGGTGAACTGAATATCCTCGGTCAGCGTGTGGAACTGCCAGCCGTGCATACCCTCGATAACGCTGGCGGAGATGAGGTAGCCCGAACCCGAAACGGCGCAAGACGTCTTACAGATGTTGCGCGCGTTGTTGAGAAAGCGCGCCTCGCGCAGGTACCACGTGGCATTAGCTGCCGAGATCCACGAGCTGCCAAAGTTCTTGGAATTGCGATAGCTCGTAACAACATGGAAGCCCTGGTCAAAAGCATCGTTCATCTTGGACACGTAATCGCGGGCGATAACGTTATCGGCATCGAAGATAAAGTAGCCTTCAAACGTATCGGGATACTCGTTAAGGATGCGGTCGAAGCCATAGTCCATGACCCAGCTCTTGCCTTTACGGGCCAAGTCATTGCGCTCATAGACGACGGCGCCCGCCTCGCGCGCGAGCTGCGCCGTGTTGTCGGTGCAGGCATCGGCGACCACGAAGACCTCGATAAGCTCGGACGGATAATCTTGGTCCTTAATGGAGCGCACGAGGTTGGCGATCACGGCCTCCTCGTTATGCGCCGCGATAAAAAAGGCATAACGATGGAGCTTCTTGGCCTTGGGAGGTGCGACCTCACCACGAAGAGCGCCGATGACAAAGAAGACCACCTGGTACAGAAAGCAGACCGTAAGCAGCGTGACGACAATCTGGTTGAAGATCACGATGGGTGTGTTGGTTTGTAAAAAGGCGAGCATGCAGGCTCCCAGGAACGCGTGACGTAAACAACCGTATATCTTACCGCAGGCTTACGGAGTTCAAGAAACCACCTAATACTGGCTAGGCCTCGAGCAGACCGAGCTGAGGGACGATTTCGTTGCCAGCGGCAGTGCGGCCGAGCGAACGCGGGGCCAAATCATCCAGAACCGCCGCAAGATCCCATGGCAGCTCGTCACGGCACTCGATGTGCTCCCCCGTCACGGGATGATCGAACGCCACACGCCAGGAATGCAGGAACTGCCTGGTCAGACCCTGATCGGCACGAGCATCGCACTTACCATAGAGTGGATCGCCCACGCAGGCATGGTTGATATGGCGCATGTGAACGCGAATCTGATGCGTGCGGCCGGTAAACAGGTGACACTCGACAAGCGTGTAGCCGTCGTCGAAGCGCGTGGAATCAAAGCGCTCAAGGACCTTAAAGGTCGTGATGGCCTGGCGCGCAAAGGGGTCATCGGAAACCGCCATCTTCACGCGGTCGCGCGTGGAGCGAGCGATACCAGTATTGATAGTGCCCTCGTCCATGGCGATGTGCCCGTGAACGAGCGTAATGTAGCGACGGTCGAGGGTACGCGTGCGGATGAGATTTTGGAGCGCACGCTGGGTGTCGTCGTCTTTAGCCGCGAGCATAAGGCCCGAGGTATCGCGATCCAGACGATGCACGATGCCGGGGCGGTCCTCGCCCTGCACGGTACCCAGATGGTCGATACCGCAGTGATAGACCAGGGCATTCGCAAGCGTACCGCTCTCATGACCATGCGCAGGATGGCACACCAGGCCGCGCTGCTTGGAGAGCACCATGAGATAGTCGTCCTCATAGCGAATGTCGAGCGGGATGGCCTCGGGGATCACGTCGGTCGGGTCATGCGGCTCGGGCAGGTCGACCGAGATGCGGTCACCGGAGCGTACGGCATACTTTTTAGATAGGCAGGTCTCGCCGTTGACGGCAACGGCGCCTCCCTCGATCAGATGCGCGCAGGCAGAGCGCGTGGGACAGCCATCGTTGGCGCCCAGATAGGCGTCGAGACGTTGACCGGCGCAATCGTCGGCAACGAGAATATGGATGTCGGCCATTAGCGCTCATTCCTTTCGCGAATCTTGCGGGCATGCTCCCCACGCTGCTTAGCTTTACGTTTGGCGCGGGCCTCGTCACGGGCGTTGAGCTCGGCGGTCGCATCGACCTCGCGAGCGGCGGGACTCAAGAACATGTATCCGATGAGCGCCAGCACGACACCGGCGGTAATGCCGATATCGGCCACGTTAAAGACGGGGAAATCAATGAAGGTAGTGGCAATAAAATCAGTCACAAAGCCCATGGCCAGGCGATCGATCGCGTTGCCGATGGCGCCGCCCGCAACCATGGCCATACCCACGACCTCTAGGCGAGCGAGCTGAGGAGCACGGAGCAAGTACACGGCAATGGCGGCAATGGCCCCAAGCGCCAGCACGGCAAACGCTATGCCATGGCCCTCGCCCATGCTAAAGGCAGCTCCGATATTGCGGACAAACACAAAATCGATCACGCCGGGGATAACAGTCATATGCAGGGTATCGCCCACGGCACGAACCGCAAGCTTGGTCAGCTGGTCAACAAGCAACACAAAGAGCGCCACCCCACCAGCAACACGCAACCGCCAACGCAAAGGCGGCGTCATATCCGCACCACGACCCAAAGAAATCCCCTACCCTCAAAATAATCGAATTCCATTTAACGCAAATAACCATCTTATATTGCCATACGCAGAACGCACGACATATCCACCAATGCGACAAAGGGGCTGTCCCCTTGTCCCTTCACCGGGTAGTCTTTTTGGGACGGGGCTTTTTTAGCTACCCAGTCCAGCGCTTTCGAAGATTAAGTCCTTATTTGAGGTAGGGCAGCTAAAAAAGCCCCGTCCCAAAAAGACTACTGACAGACACTATGACCCAATCCGAGGGCACTAAAAAGATAGGAGCCCCCGCTCGTGACCGCGGGTCGGGGCTGCGACAATGATGTTGAAGTGCCATAGGCGCAGCCGCGCCGCAACGAGGTTGGGAGGCTCCCATGCCAAAGTATTCTACCGCGTTCGGGATGGACGTCCACCTGAGGTCGACCACCGTCTGCGCCCTCGACGCGGACACCGGCGAGGCCGTGACGAGGAGGTTCCCCGGCAACCCCTGGGGCGAGATCGCCGGGTGGATGGATGGGTTCCCCGGGCCGTCGCTCGCGGCCTACGAGAGCGGCTACCTCGGCTTCGCCCCGCAAAGGGAGCTCGCCGGGCTCGGCGTCGAGTGCGTCGTCGCCGCGGTCTCGAAGATCCCCAGGTCGGCCGCCGACTCGGCCTCCAAGAACGACAGGAACGACGCCGCCATGTTAATGCCAATATAAAAAGGGCCAGTTACACCAACGTAAAAATCCAATAGCACCAAGATAGATGTGCCAACAGCGCCAACGCATTTTGCCCAACCGCGCCAACGAAGGT
>NZ_JBQKGH010000014.1:0-43776 GCF_052118905.1 Collinsella sp. LCP21S3_A3
ACGGTGAGCCCGGCGCCGCGAAGCGCCCTGGCCCTCTCCACCATTCTCCTACTGTATGCCATGCGGACTCCGTTCCGGACCTCAACGGTCCAACTTTTTGTCCGCAGTCCCCTCTTGAAGTGGGATGCGCTTTCCCAACAGGCCCTCAAGCGGAAACTGCATCCCACTCCGGACGTGAATTCTGGGACACAGTTTCCGCGATTCGCATGACAGGCCACGCTTCTACCATGAGGTGAGCGCAGTTTCTTTATCAGCCCACTCAACCCGCAACGGGTGAGGGGCGGCGGCAGGCGAAGGCACGGGAAAGGTCTGTCGCGAGTTCCGCACGCAAAGGGGGCCACTTAATGTGGCCCCCGTCTTGCGCAGGACTGTTTGAGCAGCAGACCTTTCCCGTACCTCCGCCTGCCGCCGATTCGGGCCCCCGACCCCGTTACTTGATCCCCGCTACTTGATCTTGGTCGTACCCGGCGCCAGGTTGGGGTCGGTCTCGTTGGCCTCGGTCTGGAGGTGTTCGGTGTACACGTTCTTGCCGTCGCGGAACATCTCGTAGTACTGCATCTTGGCGTAATCCTCGCGCGCCTTGGTGGCCGCTGCGGCGACGGCGTCTTCGCCGGTGACGTTGGAGGAGAGCGCCCAGCGCAGGCTAGCGTCCTCGTAGCCCACCGAGTTGATGGCGGGCAGCGACTTGCGCAGCGTCATGTGCGCTTTCTGGTAGTCGGTCAGTGGTGCGCCGACCAGCTGCATCAGCTGGGTGGACAGGTAGTTGATGGACAGGTCGTCGACCTCGCTCGTCTGGTCGCAGCCGGCAACGTCGTAGTTGGCCCAGATGATGTAGTCGGTCTGCCACAGGCGCTCCTGATGCGTAGCGTCGTCCTCGCCGGTAAACCACTTATCGTTGAACTTGGACGGGAAGAACGGCTGATGGTCGCCCCAGAACACCACGACCACCTTGCGGTCGAGATTGCGCAGGGCATTGAGGAAGTAGCGCAGCGCCTGGTCGGACTGCTCGATGCACGAGACGTACTCGTCGACATCGGAGAGTGTGCCGTCCTCGATGGTCTTGGCGTCCAGATCGGTCGTGTCGATGTTCAGGTGCATCTGCTTATCTGCCGGCAGCAGGCCCGTATCGTAGCCCGAGTGGTTCTGCATGGTCACGTCAAAGATGAACTGCGGGTCGGCGTTCTGGTTGAGCAGCTCAAGGATTTTGTCGTAGGTTGCCTGGTCGGTCACCATGCCGCGCAAGGTGTCGGCTCCCTGGAAGTCGTTGATAGACAGGAACTGGTCAAAGCCAAAGTCCTTGTAGACGTTCTCGCGGTTCCAGTTGGTTGCGTGGTTGGGGTGCATGGCCGTTGTGGAATATCCGAGCGACTTGAACTGCTCTGCCAGGTTTCCGGTCGTTTCCATGTTGTAGATGGTGTAGGGGTACACGCCCGAGCCCAGGTTGGCCATGGAGTTGCCGGTCATAAACTCAAACTCGGTATTGGCGGTGCCGCCGCCGTAGGCGCTCACGTAGAGCTTGCCGCGGCTGAGGCAGTCGGACAGGTTCTTAAAGTACTGCGGGCCCTCGTAGCCGGCGTGCATCTCCTGATAGATCGAAAGATCCGAGAAGGTCTCGTTCATAATGGCGATGACCGTGGGCTTCTCGCTATCGAACTGCTCTTGGGCGGCGGTACGGGCGTCGCTTGTGGCGGCATCGGACTTGTCATAGGCCTTGGCATACTTTTTGAGCGTTGCCTTGGCGTCGTCGGCGGAGTAGTTGGCGGGTTTGGGCGGCTTGATGGACTGTGCCGCACTAATAAAGGCAGGCAGATAGCCCTCGCGCCAGTAGCTCTCGAGCGGGCGCCAGGTGTAGACGGTGATGCCGAGGGTGTTGTAGTAGTCGATAAGCGTGACATGCGCGGTCACGCCGCCCAGGCACAGCACCGCTACGAGCAGGTTGGTGAGCAGCATGCGCTTGGCGTTGGCGGCGCCCTTCTGACGGTGCGGTGCTACCAGGCCGGCGTACTCGCATAGCAGCATGGCGATGGCGGTAAAGCCCATGGACAGCACGCAGAACAGCGAGATCGAGTAGGTGTAGCCGCTGCCGGCGACCGCGGCGGCGGTGGAGATGGCCGAAAGGTCGCCCGGCTGGATGGGCATGGATTTAAACGTGATGACGAAGAACTCGGCAATGCCCAGGATAAAGAGGGCGAAGGCCAGGACGGCGGGAGCTGCGCCGCGGCGCTGGAACAGGAAGAACAGGCCGACCATGAGCGTGGTGATGATGGCCCACTCGAGCAGTATGCATAGGGGGTAGACCCAGGTAAAGTCGTGGTTGGACGAGACCTCCATGCCCAGCAGCGCAAAGACGCCGGCGAGCAGCAGGCACAGGACGGCAGCGACGAGCGGTTTGCCCACAAAGGCTCCGCGCAGACGGGCGAGTTTGCCGGTGGGGGCGGGGGCGTCGGGCGCGGCGAACGCAAAGACGCGCGGGGCGATGCGGTCGCGTGCGATGCTGGCCCAGGCGCAGCCGGTGAGGATGGCGTTGGTCAGAACGAGCATTACAAAGGCGAGCGGCTCGTTTTGGGCGACGAGGCCCATGGCGCCCCAAATGGTCAAAAAGACCTGGAACAGACCGAAGGCGACGCTCCATCCAAGAGCGCCCTTGGCAACGGTGCCCGACTGCGCGCGAATGGCTTTGGCCTCGCGCAAGACAAGGAAGACGGTCGCCGCAAGACCGACGAGCGAGATGGCGGCTGCGAACATGCTGAGACTCCTCACAAACTTAAAACTACGAAAGCGGGGGTTTACCCGATTGTTACCAAGATATGCGCTGCGATTGGTGGCTGCGCACAACAACCAGCCATATTAGCGCGCATGTGTGGCGGTGTGGCGCAATGTAGTGGCGACCTGCGCGATAATGGACGGGAATTACACGGAAACGTAAAGGCTTCTTAAAGAAATGGCGAGGTTGAGGCGATGAACGAGCAGGTTTGTATGACGAGTGCGGGCGACGTGGGCGCTGGCATGGGCACGGGCGGCTATCCGGTCGAGACCACGGGCAACGCGGTGCTGGACATTTTGGAGCACCGTTCGTCCACGCGCGCTTTTGCGCGCGATGACAACGACCGTCCCGTAGCGGTGACCGACGAGCAGCGGGCGGCGATTCTGCATGCGACGAGCCGCGCGCCGTCGGCAGGCGCCATGATGATGTATTCCATCGTGAGTATCCGCGAGCAGACAACGCTCGATCGCCTGGCCGACCTGTGCGACCACCAGCCCATGATCGCCAAGGCGCCCTGGGCACTTATATTTGTGGTCGACTATGCCAAGTGGATCGATCTGTTTGAGCACGTGGGTTGCTTTGAGCCCGAGTTTGTCGAGCGCACGGGCAAGGCGCCCCGCCGCGCGCCGGGTTTAGGCGACTTTGCCATCGCGGCGCAGGATGCCGTGATCGCTGCCCAAAACGCCGTGGTCGCCGCCGAGGCCCTGGGGCTGGGGAGCTGCTATATCGGCGATGTCGTCGAGAACGCCGAGGAAGTTGCTGCGCTGCTGGACTTGCCGCCCTATACCATGCCGCTGTCGATGCTCATCATCGGCACGCCCCGCAAGGAGCGCCCGGCGATTGCGCATCCCGTGGTGAACCTGGTGCACGAGGAGCGCTATCGCCGCGCCGATGCCGCGACCATGGATGCGCAGGTGGCCGAGATGGACGCGATGTTCCGTCCGCATGCCCGCGAGGTGGGGGAGCGCGTCGTGGATATCTACACCCGCAAGCACACGAGCCCCTTTATGGCCGAGATGGGCCGATCCATGGAGTGGTGGTTCAAAAACTGGCTCGGAAAATGACGAATGTGACAAAGGGACAGTCCCTTTGTCGCATTCCATATCGCCGCGGTGGCCTAAAGGCCGTATAAATGTTTATCTAGCTGGGAAAACAGTGCATTAAAACATGGGGTGATTATCTATAATCCCCTCGAACGTTAAAGTTGGGAGGAAACCGGCTTATGGAACAAAAGGCCAAGGAGGCAGCCTCGCACGCTGCGATTCCTGTGAGCATCTCGGCGATGCTCGTCACGCTGGGCGTGGTGTATGGCGATATCGGCACCAGCCCCATGTATGTAACCAAGGCGCTCGTTGCCGGCAACGGCGGCATCGGAAGCGTCACGGAGGAGTTCGTGCTCGGCGCGCTCTCGCTCGTCGTGTGGACGGTCACGCTGCTGACGACCGTCAAGTACGTGCTCATCTCGCTGCGCGCCGACAACCATGGCGAGGGTGGCATCTTTGCTCTGTACAGCTTGGTTAAGCGCTGCGGCAAATGGCTCATCATCCCCGCCATGCTGGGCGGCGCGGCACTGCTCGCCGATGGCATCCTCACGCCTGCCGTTACCGTGACTACGGCTATCGAGGGCCTGCGCACCATTCCGGCAGTCCATGCCGTGCTGGGCGACGATCAGGCCCGCGTCGTGGCCATCACGCTTGCCATCATCATTGCGCTCTTCTTGGTGCAGCGCATCGGCACGGCCAAGATCGGCCACGCCTTTGGCCCCATCATGACGCTGTGGTTCCTGTTCCTGGGCGGCACGGGTCTGTTCTTTGTCTTCCAGCACCCCGCCGTGCTGCTGTGCCTCAACCCGGTGCGCGGCATCGCCTTTTTGTTGAGCCCCAACAACCATGCGGGCATCATGATTCTGGGCAGCTGCTTCCTCGCCACCACCGGTGCCGAGGCGCTTTATTCCGACATGGGCCACGTGGGCCGCGGCAACATCTACGCAACATGGCCGTTCGTTAAGTGCTGCTTGCTGCTGTCCTACATGGGCCAGGGCGCGTGGCTTATCAACAACGCCGGCAACCCGGAGCTCATGGGTATCGCCGACCTCAACCCCTTCTACCAGATGCTTACCCCGGGCCTGCGTCCCTTTGCCGTCGGCCTTTCCACCGTCGCGGCCATCATTGCCTCGCAGGCGCTCATCACCGGCGCTTTCTCGTTGGTGTCCGAGGCCAGCCGCCTGGACCTCATGCCGCATATGCAGGTTTTCTATCCTGCCGAGACCAAGGGCCAGCTCTATATTCCCATGGTCAACAACGTCATGCTTGTGGGCTGCGTCATCGTGGTGCTGCTGTTCCAGAGCTCGGCGCACATGGAGGCCGCCTACGGCTTGGCGATCACCCTGACCATGATGTGCACGACGCTGCTGCTCTTCTTCTACTTGCATGTTGATCGCGGCCTTAAGGTCGTCCCGTATATCTTCGTTGTGTTCTTCCTTATGCTCGAGGGCTTCTTCTTTGTGAGTTCGCTCACCAAATTTTTCCACGGTGGCTATTTCACTATTCTTATGGCCATGCTCATCATGGGCGTTATGCTGTGCTGGTACAACGGCACGGCGGTCGAGCGGCGTCAGTTTACGCTGCTGCCGCTGCGCAGCTATCTGCCGCAGCTCAAGCGCCTGCGCGACGACGATCGCTATGAGCTTATGAGCGACAACATCGTGTACCTGACCAAGGACACCAATACCGACTACATCGACCGCGATATCGTCTACTCGATTCTGGACAAGCATCCCAAGCGCGCCCGCGCCTGGTGGTTCGTGAACGTCGAGACCATGGACGAACCGCATACCTTTGCCTATTCGGTCGAGACGTTTGGCACCGACTATGTTTTCCGCGTGCATCTGTACCTGGGCTACAAGGTTAACCAGCGCGTGAACGCCTACCTGCGCCAGGTTGTTCAGGATCTGGCCGCCACTGGCGAGCTGCCGCCGCAGGTGCATGACTACTCGGTCTACAAGGATCCGGGCAACATCGGTACGTTTAAGTTCGTCATGATCCGCAAGCTCCTGGCGCCCGAGAGTGACGTGGAGCCGAGCGAGCGCACGGCCATCACGCTCAAGTACATCATCCGCCGCTTTGCCGGTACGCCGGCGCGCTGGTATGGCCTGGAGAACTCCAACGTGAGCTTTGAGTATGTGCCGCTGTTCACCAAGTTCAAGGCTGTGAACAAGATGCAGCGCCTGGCCCCCAACGAGCGCCCGTAGTCGCCGACAGGTTGCATGGAGTTGGCCTTCGATGGACAGGAGTGTGTGCCCTGCTCGCGCACGTGCTGTTTGTCTAACGACCGCAGACTGCAAAGGCTATACACTTGGAACCACCACAAGGGAAACCACCACAAAGGTGCTGTCCCCTCTGTGGTGGTTTTTGTTTTTAAGAGAGGGGCGGGGTGCCGATGGACGTCCGTGCGGACGGCGATATTGCCGATAGCTTTTGGTGGCGGCGCACAACGCTGACACGTCGCAGCCCTCTGTATGACGCCTGCGTATCGGCGGGGCTGCTGGTCGCGGCGACGATTGTGGGTGCGCTGCTCGACCATCCTGGTCTCGCACCGAGCATCATGATCGTCTATGTGTTCGCCGTGCAGCTGTGCGCATTCTTTACCTGGAGCCGCCTGTATTGTTTGCTGAGCTCGGCTGCCGCCGTAGCGCTCTACAACTTCTTGTTTGTCGACCCGCGCTGCTCGCTATCGTTTATCGACCGCGTCTATCCCGGCATGTTCTTCATCATGTTTGTGGTCTCGCTTGTGTCGAGCTCGATTGCGTTGGCCCTGCGCCGCGCCTTGGCACAGGCTGCCGCCAGCGACCGTCGCACGCATATGGTGCTCGAGACCAACCGCATGCTGCAGCGGTGTTCCGATCAGCAGCAGATTGTGCATGCCATGGCAACGCAGCTGGCGCGTCTTTCGGGCTGTCCGGTCGTGTGGTACAGCGCCGACGCCGACGATGATGACTTGCTGCCGCGTGCGACGTACACGGCCGTGGGTGACGCCTCGCCGGTGCACCAGCTGACGCCCCAGATGCCGCCGCGGCTCTCGGCGTCCGCCTATGTGGGAACGCCGCTCGATGCCACCTATGGCGGCTCGGCGTTTTATGGCATCTACCTGACGGTTTGCACGGGCGACGGCCTCGTGCGCTCGGGCGACCCCGCCTCGGTGGTGGGCGTGCTGGCTATCGTTGCCGAGCCCGACGTGCTGACGCACGAGGAACGGACACTTGCCGACGCCATCGTGAGCGAAGGCGAGCTGGCACTCGATCGCGCCCGCGCCATGGAGGCCCGCGAGGAGGCGGCGGTGCTCGCCAAAAACGAACAGCTGCGCGCCAATCTGCTGCGCTCCATCTCGCACGATCTGCGCACACCGCTTACCAGCATTTCGGGCAATGCCGACGTGCTACTCGACCAGGGTTCGACCGGCACGGCCGTGCTCGATAGCCAGACGCGCCGCAGCATGCTCCTTTCCATTCGTTCGGATGCGCAATGGCTCAACGCCACCGTCGAGAATTTGCTCGCCATCACAAAGCTCGAGGGCGGCGGCATGCATCTGTCGACCACGCTCGAGCTCATGGACGATATCGTCGAGGAGGCGCTGCGCCACGTGAATCCGGCTGTACGCGAGCACGATCTTAAGGTGGTGCCGTGCGACGAGCCGGCGCTCGTCAACGTCGATGCGCGCCTGATGGTGCAGCTGGTGGTGAACCTGGTGAACAACGCTATTGCCTATACGCCGTCGGGCTCGCATATCGTGATCTCGATTATGGCGAACGATGGACAGGTGGCATGTTCCGTCGCCGATGACGGTCCCGGTATTGCGCCCGAGGAGCAGGGCCGGATCTTTGAATCGTTCTACACTGTCAACCATGGCTTGGCTGATAGCCATCGCAGCGTGGGCTTGGGACTTTCGCTCTGTCGATCCATTATGTTGGCGCATGGCGGTAGCATAGAGGTTGCCGCGGCGGACCCGCACGGCTTGGTCTTTACGATTGGGCTTCCCGCCGCCGACGTTTCGTTTGATAAGGGGTAACGCTGTGTCGAACTCTGCCATGAAACCGCTCATCTTGGTCGTTGAGGACGACCCCGCCGTCCGCAACCTTATCGTTGCCGCGCTCGAGGCGCACGGCTTGCGCCATATGGCCGTGGAGACCGCCCATGCCGCCATCGCCGCCGCCTCATCGCAGGCACCGAGTATTGTGCTGCTCGATCTGGGCCTGCCCGATATGGACGGCGTCAAGGTGGTGGAGTCGGTGCGCGCATGGTCGGGCATGCCGATCATTGTGGTCTCGGCGCGCAGCGAGGATGCGGACAAGATTCGCGCACTCGATGCCGGTGCCGACGACTACCTGACCAAGCCGTTTTCGGTCGAGGAGCTGCTCGCGCGCATTCGCACGACGCTCAGGCGCCTTTCGTATGCGCAAACGGGTGGCGTTGCCTCCGAGGGCTCGTTCGATACCGGTGAGCTGCATATCGATTTTGATGCCGGCATCGCCACGATGGATGGCGAGGAGCTGCATCTGACGCCGATTGAGTACAAGCTCTTGTGCCTGCTGGCGCACAACGCCGACAAGGTGCTGACGCACCAGTTTATCCTGCACGAGATTTGGGGCACGGCAACTAAGAGCGACCTGGCGAGCCTTCGTGTCTTTATGGGCACGTTGCGTAAGAAGATCGAGTCCGATCCGGCGCATCCGCGCTATATCCAGACGCACGTGGGTATCGGCTATCGCCTGGTCACCCAGGGCTAGATCGCCAACCACCATCCCAATATGAGTTGCGGTGAAATACGGTCTAAATTTGCCTAATTCCAGGCAAAACAGTCCGCATTCCACCGCAATTTTGTTTATTTGCCCTTGGGCTTGCTGGCGTAGAACTTCTTCTTTTTGGGCTTGCCGGCGCAGGCAGGCTTGCCGTCGCCGCGCGACCCTCGGTCTCCGGCCTGCGCTTGCGCGGGCGCCGTTGCGCGAGGCTTGCGGGCTTCGGGGTTGCGCAGCTCTTCGGTTCGCTCTGCAATCTCCTCGGCGCTAAAGCCGACTTCGGCCATGGCGTCCTCGATGGGTAGGCGGCGCACGATATAGCAATGGTGCACCTTCTGGTTGCGCGCAAAGTCCTCGGGGATGGTCTGCGCCGTAATGTCCTCTAGCACGACGCCCGCGCGCGCGAGCTTGCGCGTCTCGGGGCGGAAGCCGCGTAGGTTGCAGCTAAAGATGGCGTGGCCGCCCTGTGTGAGCAGGCGCGATACGCCGGCCAAAAGCTCAACATGGTCGCGCTGGACGTCCCAGGTGCGGCGGCCCATCTTTGATGAGTTCGAAAACGTGGGCGGATCGACAAAAATCAGGTCCCAGCGGTTGCGCGTCTGGCGCTGGACGCGAATCCAGGCAAGCACGTCGTCGCGCACAAAATGATGCTGCGGACCAACAAAGCCGTTCTGGCGCATATTGCGCTCGGCCCAGTCCAGGTAGGTGTTGGAGAGGTCGACCGTCACAGTTTCCTCGACGCCGCCGTCTGCCGCATAGCAGGTAGCGGTGCCGGTATAGGCGAACAGGTTGAGAAAGCGCCGCGCCTGCTTGGCGTGCTCGCGCACCAGGTTGCGGGTGACGCGGTGATCCAAGAAGATGCCGACGTCCAGGTAGTCGTCAAAGTTGACGGCAAAGGTAAGGCCGCCCTCCTCGATGAGCGGCAGACGACGGCGTGCGATATTGGCGCGCTCGCCCGAGCCGCCCTTGCCGGCGCCCTGCTTGCCGTACTGCGAGCCGCCGCGCGAACGCATGCGGGCCTTGGCGTGCACGTGCTCGGCGGGAACATCTAGGATGCGCGGCGCGATGGCCAGAATGTCGAGCATGCGGGCCTGGGCAAGCGCGGGATCGATGGTCTTGGGCGCGGCGTATTCGGCGATGACGAGCCAGCGGCCCGGCGTCTGCGGGCAGCCCTCGTATAGATCGATGGCGGCGGAGTAATCGGGTAGGTCGGCATCGTAGACGCGGTAGCAGCTCACGCCCTCGCGCTTTGCCCACTTGCGACGCAGACGGGCGTTCTTGCGCAAGCGGTTGGCGAACTGCTCGGACTCGGGGATGAGCACGGGCAGCGGCTTGCCGTCGCCCAGGTCGAGTGTGGCGGCAGGTTCGGGCATGGGGGTGCTGGCGGCTTTGTCGTTGACTTCGTTGGTATCCGCAACCTCGGCCTCGGCATCTGCGCTGGTCGCAGCCTCAAACGCTGCGGCGGCGTGGTCGAGCGACGGCCAGACTTCGACGGTCGCCTCCTCGTTGTTGGGCATGACGGCGATCGAGCGCTCGGGCTCGGCGTGGAGCGAGCGGGCCAGCAATCCATCGCGGGTGAGCGCGGCGACCGGCGCCGCGGCAAGCTCGGGCGCGCGGCGCAGCTCGCCGACCAGCGTCATGGCGTCGTGCATGAGCGAAAGCGGGGTCTCGGTGGTGTCTGCGACCATGGCGGCACCGGCAACAGCGCCTGCATGGTCCAGCACGGTGGCTGGCTTGGCAGCGCAAAAGTCGACAAAACGCTTGTAGCCGGCGCACTTGACCATGCGCTCGGCAGTCTTGCGGGCAGCGGGGTCAATGTCCACGGCGACGATGCGCGCCTGGCGCTCGCGCGCCGCCGCCTCGCGCTCGCGTGCCTCGGCAAGCAGCTGCTCCCACAGGGCGGCGTCGTGCGGCTGCCAGCCCTCAAAGCCCCAGCGCTCGCGTGCAGCGCCCGGGGCGCGGTCGGTCAGAATGTTCACGGCTTCCAGCAGCAGACCGCCGCCGGCGCACGAGGCGTCGATCAGCGTGGGCAGGGCTTCGTTCTCGTAATCGTCGGCCGTCAACTCGCGCTCGCATAGTGCGGTCCAGCCGACCTGCGCCAGCACCAGGGCGGCGTAGTCGGGGCGCAGCACGTGCGCGCCCTCGCCGGCGCGGGTCGCTGCGGGCGGCAGGCGCTTGAACAGCGGGTCGCCCGAAAGGTCCAGGCTGATGCTCGCGCGGCGCTGACGCAGCGAAAGCAGCAGGTGAACATCGGGATCGGCGGCATCGACATCGGCGCGACGGCCCGTGGTTTCGGCCAGACGGTCGCACAATGCGTCCTTGGCGCGCAAGGCAGAGAAGCGTGTGTTGCGCAGCTGCTCGGTCACGCCGCGGGCGGTGATGGCGATGGTTGCGCCGGGGCGGATGATGTTCTCCCAGGCGATGTCGTAAACGCTATCGTACAGCTCGTCGGCATCCTGCGCCTCAAAGCGCCCAAGAACCACGAACACGCGGCTCGCCAGGCGCGACCACAGACAGGCGCGGTAGCCTTCTTCGAGCTCGCCCTCAAACGTAGCGCGGCCCTTCAGCCGGCGGACATGCGAAAGCCCGAGGCGTTTAAGCTCATCGGCGAGTGCGGACTCAAAGCCCTCGGGGCAGCTTGCGTAAAATTCCATGGGTGACCTCTCTGGTTGCGTCGCTCCATTATATGATGGATGCTTCGTTTGCCCTCATCCCCGAAAGGAACCCATATGATTGATGCGTGCCCCGATTCCGCCGTGCTCTTTTTTGACGTGGACGGCACGCTGACGTCGTTCGATCCCGACGATATGACCGATAAGGACTTTTCGGCGGTTCGCCCCTCGCAGACGGTGGTTGAGGCGTTTCGTGCACTGCGCGATGCAGGGCACAAGGCATTTATCTGCACGGGTCGCCCCCTGTGGCTTATCGCCGATAGCCTGCGTGCGCTCGACCCCGCGGGCGTCGTGGCCATGGCAGGCGCCACGCTCGAGGTCGAGGGACGCGTGGTACACGAGGACTGCTTTGACGAGGACGTTATCGAGGAGCTTGCGCGTCGTATGGCCGCGGCAGGGATTGAGGCCTTTTTCGAGACCAACGTGGCTACTTTTGCCCTGGAGCCTGTGGGCGTTGAGCAGTCGTCTCTGATCGGCACTTCTGTGGTGCACAGCACCGAGGAAATGCGCGTCGACGGCAGTCTGCGCGTGGGCAAGGTATGCCTCAGTGTGCCCAGTTTGGCTCGCGTAGCCAATGATGACGGCTTTATCGATTGCGAGTTTGAGCTGTGCAACACCGGTGGCCAGAATCGCGAGCTGAGCCCCAAGGGTATTGACAAGGGCGTGGGCGTGGCGCGAGCGCTGGCGTATCTGGGCCGCGAAGGAAATGCGCGCACCTTTGGCTTCGGCGATTCGGGCAACGACCTGGGCATGCTCGCTGCGGTCGAGACGGCTGTCGCCATGGGCAACGCCATGCCCGAGGTCAAGGCGGTCGTCGACTACGTGACCGACGATGTCGCACACGACGGCACCGTCACAGCGATGCGGCATTTTGGGTTGATTGAATAAATGGCCGGGTCGCCCGCAGGGGGGGCGACCCGGCCATTTGAGCTATTTTGCAATATAGAGCTTGGGATGGCTGCGACTGCTCTCGATCGCCGCCGTCATGATACCCTCGTCGTCTCCATCAACGATGATGCCATCGAGGTCATCGATCTGCGCGGACTGATAAAAACTGGTCTTGTTGAACTTTCCCTGGTCAACCATCATGTAACTCTGGTTTGAGTTGGTCAGGTACATATGCTTGATCATGGCTGAGAAGTCGTGCTCGACGGTAAAACCGTGGTCGGGGTGGAATCCGTCGGCACTGACAAACGCCTTGTCGGCATGGAGTTTGCTCATGCAGTCGAGCGTTAGTGCGCCCGCGAGATAGAGGTGGCCCTTGCGCACGGAGCCGCCCAGCAGCACTACCGAAGCATTGGGGAGATTAAAGCTGGCATAGTTCGCGATTGCAAGATCGCCGGTGATAATGGTGATCTCACGCTTGTCCATGAGGGCCTTAGCGAAGTAAAAGCCTGTGGTGCCGATATCAATTACCAGAACATCGCCATCATCAACAAGAGTTGCCGCGGTTGCGGCGATGGCCTCTTTGGCCTCGACTTGGACATTGATGCGCTCCTCGGGATACGAGATTGCGTTGGAGCGAGAAAGCGATACCGCTCCGCCGCGTACGCGACGCAGCTTGCCTTCGGATTCCAGCGAGACGAGGTCGTGTCGTGCGGTGACTTCCGAAACCGAAAAACGGCGAACGATGTCGGATACCGAGATATTTGGCTTTTCGGCCAGCCAGTTCATAATAAATCGCTGACGCTCGGCCGGTGAAAGGTCTGAAGTAGATGCCATATGCCGCTCCTTTTGAACGAAAGGCAAAAGATACGCCTTTCGTAATCGAAATATAACGTATCGATATGAAAAGGACAAGGCAAAATCGAATGAATCAAATGAACGGAATGGCATGTCCCAAATGCATGCGTAGCAGATAGTTTGCACTTAAATAGCGTGTAGAGGGTCTTGTTCTGAAGGTGCCGACCAAAAGAAGTACGTTCACACCCGATATTCGACCGTTCACGGAAAGATGACAATTGAGCTTTCGATAGCTTTTGAAATGGTTTATAAAAGAAAACCGAAAAGCTTTTGAAACAAAGAAGAAGGCTTTCGATAGCAATAGTGCTAGATGAGAAAGGACCGAACATGGCGATCAAGGTGTTTGCCGACGGCGCTAACCTCGAAGGCATGCTTGACATGCATGACAATGGTAACGTTCAGGGTTTCACGACCAATCCTTCCCTTATGAAGGCCGGTGGCGTGACTGACTACCGCGCTTTTGCCAAGACGGTTCTTGAGCACATCACCGATGTGTCGGTCTCTTTTGAGGTATTTGCCGACGACGAGGCGGGTATGGAAGCCGAGGCCCGCGAGATTGCAACCTGGGCAGACAACGTCTACGTTAAGATCCCGGCACTCAACACCAAGGGCGAGTCCACCGCCGCGCTGGTCAAGCGCCTTTCTGCCGACGGTATCAAGGTGAATGTCACTACCATCTTCACGCCCGAGCAGGTCGACGAGTTTGTCGATGCCGTCTCTGCCGAGACCCCCTCTATTCTGTCCATCTTTGCCGGTCGCATTGCCGATACCGGCGTCGATCCGCTGCCCCTCATGGCGGAGTCCGTAAAGAAGGCTGCCGTCAAGCCTGCTGCCGAGGTTCTTTGGGCGTCTACGCGCGAGGTCCTCAATATCTTCCAGGCGGAGTCCGTTGGCTGCCAGATCATTACGGTTCCCAATGCCCTTCTTGCCAAGCGCAAGAATTTCGGAAAAGATTTACTCGAGTACTCGCTTGATACGGTCAAGGGCTTCGCCCGCGACATTCAGGCACTTGGTTTCCATATCCTGCCCGAGGAGTAGGGGGCGAGCATGCTGACCGATCTTCTTAAGCCCGAGCTTGTTGCCTGCCACGTCGAGGCCTCCGATTGGGAGGAAGCGATCAAGGCGTGCGGTAAGCTGCTCGTTGACGCCGGCAAATGCGACCAGAGCTATGTTGACGCCATGATTTCGTCGGTTCACAAATTCGGTCCCTATATGGTCTTGGAAGAGGGCATTGCCATGCCTCACGCTCAGGCCGATGGCAATGTGAGCGAGGCCGGCATCTGCATTGTCACGCTTGACCCTGCCGTTGCATTTGGACATGAGGATTTCGATCCGGTTCACGTGCTCGTGGGTATTTGCGCACCCGACCCCAAGGCTCATCTTGGCTGCTTGGCGGAGCTTTCGCAGATGTTCGAGGACGAGGACTGCGTTGCCAAGCTCAGCGCATGCGATACGCCCGAGCAGGTTTTGGAGACCATGCGTTCATTCTTTTAGGCCTTAATGGCACGGCGATGCGTCGCCGCTTTTGGATAGACGGAAAACCGTCACGTGTAGGAGAGGAAGGTTGCCATGCATATCATCACCGTATGCGGAAACGGCATCGGGTCTAGCCTGATGCTCGCTGGCAAAGTCGAGGAGCTTTGCGAGGAGGAGGGCATCAAGGCCGACGTTGAGTCTATGGACCTGAACGGTGCTTCTTCCGCAAATCCGGATCTGTTCATCACCGTTAAGGAGCTCGCCCCCGAGCTCCACGGCAACGTTGTGATCGTTCGCAGCTATGTGAACAAGAAGAAGATCCGCGAAGACGCCCTTGAGGCAATCAAGGCGGCCGCTGCTAACGCCTAAAGCGGCATAAAAAAGGGCGGTTCCCTGTGGAAGAGGGAAACGCGCCCACGTTAGAGAGAAAGGAAGCGCAGATGCAAGCCATCCTTCCCATACTTGAGTTTATCCAATCGATTCTGACCAAGCCAGCGTGGATCATGGGTCTGTTTGCCTTTGTGGGCCTTGTTGCGCTCAAGCGCCCTGCCCACAAGGTGATGACGGGAACCCTGAAGCCCATTCTTGGTTACATCATGCTGTCTGCCGGCGCCGCTGTTGTTCAGGAGAACCTTGCCCCGCTGGGTACCTTCATCGAGACCGGTTTCCACATCACCGGCGTCGTGCCCAACAACGAGGTTGTCGTTTCGATGGCTCAGAGCGTCCTTGGCGTTCAGACCATGATGATCCTGATTCTCGGCTACGTCGTGAACATTATCATTGCCCGCTTTACCAAGTTTAAGTACATCTTCCTGACGGGCCATCACAGCATGTTTATGGCTTGCCTGCTGTCTGCCGTTCTGCAGGCATCTGGCTTCCAGGATGTCCAGCTTGTCATCGTGGGCGGCATGTTCCTGGGCCTCGTGAGCGCTATGCTTCCCGCCGTTGGTCAGCGTTTCACCGAGAAGGTTACCGATGGCGATGAAATCGCCATGGGCCACTTCGGTTCACTCGCCTATTACATCTCCGCTGCAGTCGGTACGCTTTTTGCTAAGGACGCCGAGGAGAACAGCACCGAGAAGATCGAGGTTCCCGAGAAGTTTGCCTTCCTGCGCGACACCACCATCTCCACGGCTCTTACCATGGCTTTCTTCTACCTGGTTACCGCTTTTGCCGCTTACATCGCAGATCCTGCGGTCGTTACCAAGACCGCTGGCGGCGACAATGTGATCGTCTATGCCCTGACTTGTGCCCTGTCCTTCGCCGTCGGTGTCACTATCGTCTACAACGGCGTCCGTATGATTCTCGCCGACCTGGTCCCGGCTTTCCAGGGCATCTCCAACAAGCTGATCCCCGGTGCCATCCCCGCCGTCGACTGCGCTGTCTTCTTCCCCTATGCTCCCACCGCCGTCATCCTCGGCTTTGTCGCTTCCTTTATCGGTGGCGTTGTCGGTATGTTCATCGTGGGCGCTACCCTGGGCATCTTCATCATCCCGGGCATGGTTCCCCACTTCTTCTGCGGTGCTACCGCCGGTATCTACGGCAATGCTACCGGCGGTCGCAAGGGCGCAGCTCTTGGCGCTTTCGTCAACGGCCTGCTCATCACCTTTGCCCCGGCCCTGCTCCTGCCCGTTCTTGACGTCTTTGGCTTCAAGAACACTACGTTCGGCGACTTCGACTTCTCCGTCATTGGTATTACGCTCGGCCGCGCTGCCGAGGCTTTCGGTACCACCGGTGTCTACGCGATTCTCGCTGTCCTTTTGGTCGTCGCCTTCGTCCCCAACTTCATCCACACCAAGGGTGCTGTGATCAATCACGTTGAGGAAGAGTAATCTAGGCATACGTTAGGCCCTAATCGGGCGGAGCTCCGATAACCGGCTCCTACACGGAAGCGGTGACGTCTCAAATGAGGCGTCGCCGCTTTTTGTTTTGGAGCGGTTGTGAAAACGCGCCGGTGAAGCGCTGTCTCTGAGTCGCCAATGGAATCAACCGCGATGATTGGCAAAAACGTTTTGCCGCTGGAATGTCGATATAAAAATGGTAAATCTGCAAAACCGTTCGCCGAGAAGATAAAAAACCGCAGCTTACGCCTTGATAAACGTAGGTAAAGTGTTTAGCAGTTTATCGGCCGTATGCAAACGAAAGGAATCAGGCAGATGGCAATCAAGGTGTTCGCTGACGGTGCAAACCTCGAGGGCATGCTCGACATGTACGAGAACGGCAACGTTCAGGGTTTCACGACCAACCCGTCCCTTATGAAGAAGGGTGGCGTGACGGATTACCGCGCGTTTGCCAAGGAGGTTCTGGCCCACATCACCGATGTGTCCGTCTCGTTTGAGGTCTTTGCCGACGACGTCGAGACCATGGAGGTCGAGGCGCGCGAGATTGCTACCTGGGCCGAGAACGTCTACGTCAAGATCCCGTGTGTGACCACCAAGGGCGAGTCCACCGCCGAGCTGGTGCGCAAGCTTTCGACCGACGGCATCAAGGTCAACGTCACCACTATCTTTACGCCTACGCAGGTCGATGAGATGGTCGAGGCCGTTGACGCCGAAACGCCGTCCATCATTTCGCTCTTTGCCGGCCGTATTGCCGATACCGGCGTCGATCCCATTCCGTTTATGACGGAGTCAGTCAAGAAGGCCGCCGCCAAGCCCAACTGTGAGGTCCTGTGGGCGTCCACGCGCGAGCTCATCAACATTTATCAGGCCGAGGCCTGCGGTTGCCAGATCATCACGGTGCCAAATAGCATCCTGGCCAAGCGCAAGAACATCGGCCGTGACCCGTACGAGGTCTCGCTCGATACCGTACGCGGTTTTGCCAAGGATATCGCCGCTTTGGGTTTCCATATTCTGCCCTAAGCAAGGGTACCCCCTGCGGCGACGTGCAAAATCGCGAGTTTTCAGCATGGTAAAGACTTTTACCAGCTGGTTGAAGCGCGGAACGGCCCCCGTTTTGGCCCTAAAACGCCAAAACGGGGGCCGTTTTTGCTTTTATGGCCCTCTGAAGCGCCGCGGGGCTATCGGGAGATGCTGAATACTCGCAATTTTGCACGCCGCGAAGAGGGGGACGTCCGCTTTGGCGGCTATTTACCCTGAACCATGGTGAGCGAGATCTTCTTGCGGTCGCGATCGACCTTTTCGACCCACACCTTGACCGTGTCGCCGACGCGCACCACGTCGCTGGGGTGCTTGACGAAGCGGTTGGCCAGCTTGGAGATATGCACGAGGCCGTCCTGGTGCACACCCACGTCGACGAAGGCGCCAAAGTCCACAACGTTGCGCACCGTGCCCTTGAGTTCCATGCCGGGTTCCAGGTCGTCGATGGAAAGTGCTGAGCGGCTAAAGACCACCTCGGGCGCGTCGTCGCGCGGGTCTCGGCCGGGCTTCTTGAGCTCGTTGACGATGTCGATGAGCGTGAGGGTGCCGCAGTCCAGGTCGCTTGCCAGCGCCGAGATGCTGCCGATGCGTCGCTCGATGTCGGGCACGCCGCCGCGGCTGAGCTCGCTTGCCGCCACACCCGCACGCTCCAGGACGGCCGTGGCCACCTCGTAGCTTTCGGGGTGGACGCTCGTCGCATCGAGCGGGTTCTTACCGCCGCTGATGCGCAGGAAGCCCGCGGCGTTGAGATATGCCTTGGGTCCCAGCTTGGGGACCTTCTTAAGCTGCCGGCGATCGGTAAAGGCGCCGTTCTCCTCGCGGTAGGCCACGATGTTTTTGGCTACGCTCGGCGTGATGCCCGATACGTATCCCAGCAGGCTCGCACTTGCGGTGTTTACGTCGACGCCCACGCGGTTGACGACGTCCTCCACCACATGTCCCAGGGTGCGCGAAAGCTCGGTCTGGTCAAGGTCGTGCTGGTACTGGCCAACGCCGATGGACTGGGGTGGAATCTTGACGAGCTCTGCCAGCGGGTCCTGCAGGCGACGGCCCAGGCTCATGGCGCCGCGCACGGTGACGTCCAGGTCGGGATATTCCTGACTGGCGAGCTCGGAGGCGGAGTACACCGATGCGCCGGCCTCGTTGACGATGGTGTATCGCAGTCCAGGCGCCTGCTCGGCGATGAACTCCGAGACGACTTCCTCGGTCTCGCGGCTGGCGGTGCCGTTGCCGATGACGATGGTGTTGACGCCGTCCTTCTTGACGAGGCGGGCGAGCTCACGCTTGGTGCCGGCGACGTCGTGGCGCGGCTTGGTGGGGTAGACCACGCCGTGGTCGAGTAGCTTGCCGGTCTCGTCCATGACGGCGACCTTGCAGCCGGTACGGTAGCCCGGATCGAGTGCGAGCACACGGGCGCCGCGCACGGGGCGTGCCGAGAGCAGGCCCTCGAGATTCTTGGCAAAGACGTTGATGGCCTCGGTCTGCGCGCGGACGGTGAGCTTGGCGCGGGCCTCGCGCTCCAGCGAGGGGGCCATGAGGCGCTTGTAACCGTCGGCGATGGCGGCATCAAAGACGGGCGCAAACACGCCCTGGCGTCGGGGCCAACGGCTGCCGAGGCGCGCCGTGGCGGCAGTGCCGTCGACGTTCACGCGCACGCGGAGCTTGCCCTCGCGCTCACCGCGGTCGATAGCCAGCACGCGGTGGTTGGGAATACGGCGCAGCGGCTCGTCATAGCTGTAGTACGGCTCGTAGGGAGTCTTCTCGGTGGGGTCGGTGGCCTCGACGACGATGTCGGCGGTGTTCTGCGTAAAGGCGCGCAGGTCGGCGACGTTCTCGGGGTCCTCGGCCACCGTCTCGGCCACGATGTCCGCCGCGCCGGCAAGCGCCTTTTCGGGCGTGTCGAAGCCGGCCTCCTCGTTGACGTATGCCGCGGCGGCATCGAGTGCACTGCCCTTGGCCGAGGCCTGCATGATGATCATGTTGGCGAGCGGCTCAAGGCCTGCCTCGCGGGCCTTCTGCGCGCGAGTCATGCGCTTTTTGCGGTAGGGCTTGTAGAGGTCCTCGACACGCTGGAGCTGCGTGGCCTCGCGAATCTGCTGCTCGAGTGTGGGCGTGAGTTTGCCCTGGGCGTCGATGAGCAGGATGACGTCCTCTTTGCGCTGCTCAAGATTGCGCAGGTAGGACAGGCGCTCGTCGAGTGCGCGCAGGGCGACGTCGTCCATGCCGCCCGTGGCTTCCTTGCGGTAGCGCGAAATAAAGGGGATGGTGTTGCCCTCGTCGATGAGCTTGACGGCTGCCTCGATGTTGGTGGCCTTAAGGTTGAGCTCGCGGGCGAGCTGGGCGATAAGATCCATGGGACTCCTTGCGTTTAAGGTGCGTTTGCAGCACAGGGCTACCAAGGATACCACCCGACGTTCTGCCAAAGCAGTCTTTTTGGGACGGGGCTTTTTTAGCTACGGTGTTCCGTTAGCTTGACCAGTCTTTTTGGGACGGGGCTAAATTAGCTGTTTTTGGATTAGGGCTCAGTTGCGATTTGTTGATTCATCGATATTGGGATGGAGAACCAGCTAATTTAGCCCCGTCCCAAAAAGACTGTTCCTCCACCACCTCCCAAATCATCCTTACAAAACGAGGCCCTGGCCAAACGGCCAGGGCCTCACCACTTCTTTTCAGGCTGCGAGAAAAGACCGTGTGCGCAGGCGCTCCCCGAGGGAGACGGGGGTGTTTGCTCCGCGCGCAGTTTCGCAGCGAAGCGAGAATGTTTGAGCACGGAGGTTACACCCCGGCCCGCCTGGGGGTCCTCCGTGAAACAAACCTACCTACTCCAGCTCAAACGCTCCGGTATAGAGCTGGTAGTAATATCCGCGCTTGGCGATCAGCTCGTCGTGGTTGCCACGCTCGATGATGCGACCGTGATCCAGGCAGATGATTGCGTCGGCGTTGCGCACGGTGGACAGGCGGTGCGCGATGACAAACGTCGTGCGGCCCTCCATGAGCTTATCCATGCCTGCTTGCACGATGGCCTCGGTGCGGGTGTCGATGCTCGACGTGGCCTCGTCCAGAATCATTGCCGGCGGATCGGCGACGGCGGCGCGTGCGATCGAAATCAGCTGGCGCTGGCCCTGCGACAGCTGGGCGCCGTTGCCGGTGAGCATGGTGTCGTAGCCGTCGGGCAGGCGGGTGATAAAGTCGTCGGCGCCCGCGAGCTTGGCCGCCGCGATGCACTCCTCGTCGGTGGCGTCCAGGTTGCCGTAGCGGATGTTGTCCATCGCAGTGCCGGTGAACAGGTTCACGTCCTGCAGCACCACGCCCAGCGAGCGACGCAGGTCGGACTTGCGAATCTTGTTGACGTTGATGCCGTCGTAGCGGATCTTGCCGTCGGCGATGTCATAGAAGCGGTTGATGAGGTTGGTGATGGTCGTCTTGCCCGCGCCGGTGGCGCCGACAAACGCTACCTTCTGGCCCGGCTTGGCAAACACGGACACGCCGTGCAGCACCTCGTGGTCGGGCGTGTAGCCAAAGTCGACGTTGTCCATGACCAGGTCGCCGCGCAGCGGTACGTACTCGATCTCGCCGGTTGCACGGTGCGGGTGTTTCCATGCCCACATGCCGGTGTGGTGGTCGGCCTCCTCGAGCTGCCAGGTCTCGGGGTTCACCTGCGCGTTGACGAGCGTCACGTAGCCTTCGTCGGTCTCGGGCTTCTCGTCGATGAGCTCAAAGATGCGGTCGGCGCCGGCGAGACCCATGACCACGGCGTTGATCTGCTGCGAGATCTGACCGATCTGTCCGCAGAACTGCTTGGTCATGTTGAGGAACGGCACTACGACGGCGATGGAGAGCGCCATGCCCGAGAGGCTCAGGTTGGGCACGCCCAGCGCCAGGAAGATGCCGCCGGTCAGCGCGACCAGCACGTAGAGCAAGTCGCCCAGGTTCCCGAGGATCGGCATGAGGATGTTGGCGTACATGTTGGCCTTCTGCGAGACCTCGAAGAGCTTCTCGTTGCGCTCGTCAAAATCGGCCTCGGCAGCGGACTCGTGACAGAACGCCTTGACGACTTTCTGGCCGTTCATGACTTCCTCGATATGGCCCTCGACCACGCCGAGCTCGGTCTGCTGCGCGATAAAGAAGCGCGCGGAGTTGGAGCCGAGCAGCTTGGTCATAAAGGTCATAAAGGCGACGCCGGCAATGATGACCAGGCACATCCACACGCTGTAATACAGCATGATAAAGAACACCGTGACGATGACGATGATCGTCATGAGCAGGTTGGGCAGCGACTGGCTGATCATCTGACGCAGCGTGTCGATGTCGTTGGTGTAGTGGCTCATGATGTCGCCGCGCTGGTGCGTGTCGAAGTAGCGAATCGGCAGGACCTGCATGCGGTTGAACATCTTTTCGCGCAGCTTCTCGAGCGAGCCCTGCGTGATGACGGCCATGGCGCGGTTCCAGAAGAGCGAGGAGGCGACGCCCACGGCGTAGATGCAGCCGAGGGTGGTCACGAGCTTCAGAATCTTGGGCTGCGCGGCCGTCCAGTCGCCCGACTGCCACGATTCGCTAATGACCTGCAGCGCGCTCTGGAGAAACGTCGCGCCGATGGAGTTGATGATGGCGCAGAGCACAACGCCGGCGACGACGAGGGGCAAAAGCACCGGGTAGAAGCCAAAGAGCATCTTGATCAGGCGCGTCATGGTGCCGCCCTTGCGGTTGCGCGCGCGCTCGGCGGTAGCGGCCTTACTCATGTGCCTCGCCTCCTTCCTGAGTCTGAGCTTGCGGTGCGGATGCCTCGGTGTCGGCTGCGGCGGTCTCGACCGCGTCCTCGCCTTCGGCACTCATCTTATTTTGCGAGGTAAAGGTCTCGCGGTAGATCTCGCTCGTCTTGAGCAGCTCATCGTGGTTGCCGATGTCCTTGATGCGGCCGCCCTCCATGACGATGATGCGGTCGGCGTCCTGAACGGAGCTGATGCGCTGGGCGATGATGAGCTTGGTCGTGTTGGGCAGGTAGCTCGCCAGGCCCTCGCGGATCTTGGCGTCGGTCTTGGTGTCGACGGCGCTCGTGGAGTCGTCCAGGATCAAGATCTTGGGGCGACGCAGCAGGGCACGCGCGATGCACAGGCGCTGCTTCTGGCCGCCGGAAACGTTGGAGCCGCCCTGCTCGATCCAGGTGTCGTAGCCCTTGGGGAAGCCGTCGACAAACTCGTCGGCGCAGGCCAGATGTGCGGCCTCGCGGACTTCCTCGTCGGTGGCGTTCGGGTCGCCCCAGCGCAGGTTCTCGGCGATGGTGCCGCTAAACAGCACGTTTTTCTGCAGGACCATGGCTACCTGGTGGCGCAGCGCGTCCAGGTCGTAGTCGCGCACGTCCACGCCGCCGACGCGCACGGTGCCCCCCGTGACATCGTACAGACGGGCGATCAGGTTCACGAGCGTCGACTTGGCCGAGCCGGTGCCACCGATAATGCCGATGGTCTCGCCGCTCTTAATATGCAGGTCGATATCGTCGAGCGCCTGGCGGCGGGCATGCTCGGAATACTTAAAGCTCACGTGATCGAAGTCGATGGAGCCGTCGGCAACCTCGTGCACGGGCTCGGTCGGGTTAGCGATCGTGGGCTCGGCGGCCAGCACCTCGGTAATTCGGTGCGCCGACTCATCTGCCATGGTCACCATGACAAAGATCATCGACAGCTGCATTAGGCTCATCAGAATCTGGAAGCCGTAGGTAAAGATGGAGGAGAGCTGGCCCACATCGAACAGGGTGCCCTGGCTCGTGATGATGAGCTTGGAGCCCAGGTAGATGATGACGACGAACGCGCCGTTGACGCAGATGTTCATCATGGGGTTGTTGAAGGCGAGCAACTTCTCGGCGCGGGTGAAGTCCATCTGGACGTCGCGCGCGGCGGTGGCGAACTTCTCCTTCTCAAAGTCTTCGCGCACGTAGCTCTTGACCACGCGCATGCCGGTGACGTTTTCCTCGACCGATTCGTTGAGCGCGTCGTACTTGCGGAACACGCGGGTAAAGATCGGGCGCACCTTATAGATGATAAAGAACAGGCCAAAGCCCAGCAGCGGAATGATGACCAGGTAGACCATGGCGACGCTGCCGCCCATGGCGTATGCCATGGTAAAGGCAAAGACCAGCACCAGCGGCGAGCGCACGGCGATGCGGATGAGCATCATAAAGGCCTGCTGCACGTTGTTGATGTCGGTGGTGAGGCGCGTGACGAGCGAGGAGGTCGAGAACTCGTCGATGTTGGCGAAGCTGAACGTCTGGATCTTGTAGAACAGGTCGCGACGCAGGTTCTTGGCAAAGCCGCAGCTGGCATGGCTGCAGGTGATGCCCGCGGCGGCGCCAAAGGCGAGTGACGTCAGCGCGATGAGTACGAGAAGGCCGGCGGTGGGCAGCATCTCGGTAACGGCGGTGCCGTCCTTGATGGCGTCGATCATGTCGGCGGTGATAAACGGGATCATCATCTGGCAGATTACCTCGCCAAGCACCAGCAGCGGCGTAGCGATCGTGACCTTCATGTAATCGCGGATGCTGCCCATGAGGGTTTTAATCATCCAGTTCCTCCCAGGTTTTGCGGATTTTATCGAGCATTTCGGCGAGCTGCTCGCGCTCGTCGTGGGTGAGCGCGCTAAAGGCCCGTTCTCTAAAGCGGATGCGGGCCGCCTGGTCGATGCGGGCGTTTTCCCGGCCGGTTTCGGTCAGGCGAATGGTGAGTTGCCGTCGATCCTTGGGGTTACGGCTGCGCTCAATGAGGCCGTTGAGCTCGAGCTTGGACAGGATCTCGGAAAGCGACCCCGGCTTGAGGCCGAAGTGCATGCCGAGTTCCTGCTGCGACATCTCGCCGCCGGGCTGCTTGGCCAGTAGGCAGATGATGGGCGCCTTGCCGGACACGCCTCCGCCATGAAAATGCATGTAATGGCCGCAAAAGCCCAGGTTATTGAGGATGCGCTTGGCAAGCTTGTCTTCCGAGCTAACCGCTTCGGATACATCCGCCGGCTGTGACGGGTCGCCGCCGGGCTCGTGCGAACAAAGGCTAAGAGGTTCATCGCACATAAATTAGTGCTGCTCCTTTCTTTAGTTAGGTAGTGGAATTGTTTTGTGCCTAACCAATTTAGGAGCGTGAGAAATCAAAGTCAAGGTACCAAACTAGTGGTTACGCGGTTTTACCAAACCGCGTAACGGCTCGACGCTGCAAACCCGCCAGAGCGGCAATCTGCCTTTCAACTTCGGCGGCATGACCAGAAGGTCAATGCCGCCTCGTTTCAAGGCACCTTGCTCACTCTGGCGGGTTTTCGCTGACTTCGCCAAAACATCGGCGTTGCCCTTGTTGGGATAGTCGTTGGGGACGTTCTTGTTTGACTAGTCGTTTAAGAACGTCCCCAACGACTAACTTAAAAACTATGCCGGATTACGGGGCTGAATGACGGATTGCCGACCATGCCGAAATTGGTAAAAAGAAAACCGCAGGTAGAAGGTTCGCTATGATTTGAAAATAAGGGGTGTGGTTGGCTCATTCAGGTTCAGCCCCGTAATCCGGCATAGTTTTGAAATGGCACTGAATAAGTGGCGGCAAATGAGCCGCAATGAAGCAAGCTAGCCCCTCGTTTCCGAAACCTTTCCGCAACAATGTGGCCTCCACGGCGCCGGCGCCCGCCTGCCGTGCTCCCTGCGCTACACTTAGTTGCACTGTGGCGCCGTTGCGCCGCGCCCGATCCAAGGGGGACACTCATGAAGAACACTCAGCTGTTGCTGATCAACGATATGTGCGGCTACGGCAAGGTCGCGCTTTCCGCCATGCTGCCGGTGCTGTCGCACATGGGTTACCGTATCCACAATCTGCCGACGGCACTTGTGTCCGATACGCTCAACTATCCCAAGTTCTACATCCACGACACCACGGAGTACGTGCGTCAGAGTCTTGCCATCTGGGAAGAACTCGGCTTTGAGTTCGACGCCATCTCGACCGGCTTTATCGTGACCGAGGAAGAGACGCGCATCATCTCGGACTTTTGCCACCGCCGTGCGCAAAAGGGCACCAAGGTGTTCGTCGACCCCATCATGGGCGACAACGGCAAGCTCTATGCGGGCGTGCCCGAGTCCACGATTGGCCTTATGCGGCACCTGCTGGAGTGCGCAGACTACGCGGTGCCCAACTATACCGAGGCGTGCCTGCTTGCCGATAGGCCTATTGCCGAGCAAATTACGCCCGAAGAGGCCCGCGCCCTTGTGGACGCCGTGCGCGAGCTGGGTGCCAAGTCGGTGGTCATTACGAGCACCGTGGTCAATGGCACGAACGCGGTTATCGGTTACGACCATGTAGCGGGGGAGTACTTTACGATTCCCTTTGAGTTCATTCCGGTCTATTTCCCGGGCACGGGCGATACGTTCTCGGCAGTGCTCGTCGGCCGCGTTATGGCAGGTTGGAGTCTGCAGCGCGCGACGTCCGATGCCATGCGTGTGGTGGCCGAGCTTATCGAGCGCAATGCCGACCAAGAGGACAAGTCGGCCGGTCTTCCCATCGAGGCCTGCTTGGATGTGATTGACCATGAGTAATGCTGGCGAGGGCGACATCAGGCCTGCGGGCGAGAACAAGCCGCTCGGCGCGCCGCGTGGCAAGCGTCCGCGTATCCGCGTGAGCTGCGTGGACCAGCTGGGGACGTGCCGCTGCCACCATGGTCACAAGCCGGGCGACGTCTTCGACTTCGACCGCGATCGCGGCAAGATGTGCGCCATGGCCTGTCACGTTGGCTTTCCCTATATCGACATTCTGCGCTATGGCGGAACTGTGCCCGGCAACGAGCCCGGCACGGCAAAGTTCTGCTGCCCCGAGGTCGATACGCTGAACGTCTGGCTTGCCGAGATCGTCGACGAGTAATCGAGCGTGGATTTTCTCCCACCAAGATAATGAGCGTGGATAATCTCCCGTTTAGAGCGCCGTTTTGCGTTCAAAGTGGGAGATTATCCACGCTCAATTTGTATGCGGGAGATTATCCACGCTCATTTTATGCCGATGGCGTGGCTCACGCATCCGCGCCGCCCGGGCGCCTACAGTTGCTCGAGCATGGCCGTGCAGCCGGCGAGCACATCGCGGTAGGTGGCATCGAAGTTGCCGGTGTACCAGGGATCGGCGACGTCGCCGGGGCGATCGGTCCAATCCAGCAGCCGCGAAATCTTGCCGTCGGCATCGTCGCCGAAGATGCGACGCAGGCCGCGCGCGTTCTCGGCATCCATATAGACGATGTGGTCCCAGTCACCATACTCCGCGCGACGAACCTGGCGCGCGCGGTGCGCAACGACGGGAATCCCGACCTCGCGCAGCTTGGCGACGGTGCCATGATGCGGAGGGTTGCCAATCTCCTCGGTCGAGGTCGCGGCAGAATCAATGACGAACTCCGCCTCGCGCCCAGCACGGCGCACCAGCTCGGCAAACACCGACTCAGCCATCGTCGAGCGACAGATGTTCCCATGACAGACAAATAGGATTTTGCGCATTGGCTAAAACCTCTCGAATATCAGAGTTTTCGCAGATAATCGCACTGCTTTTTGATCCCTCGTCAAGGACAGAATATCAAATTGATTCATAAATGAGCGGATTATTCTTCTTTCCAGCGTCGTAAGAATTGTCGTAAAGAACGAGGGTTTACGACTTGTTGTCACAATGTTGACCGTCCTTTGCATCCAATTTTCAGCATATCCTCTCTGACGTCGTCGAAATCAAGATGGGTGTATGTGTTAAAAGTCACGTTGATGTCGGAGTGGCCCATGATGCATTTTAGCTTCGCAGGGTTCATTCCCCTGCGTGCCATCTTCGAGCAGAAGGTATGTCGGCAGACATGTGGTGTGATTTTGGGAAGCTCATCCTTGTAGATGCGATTATGTTTCTCTATCGCGTGGTGGAAGTACTTCTCCCAGTGCAGGGCAACACGCGGCATCTCGTTTTTATCAAGAAACAGAAAACCGCTAACACCGTCAACGACCGGCTCACTCGAAGGCTTTAGACGTTGCGCAAGGATACTCCTGAAACACTCTGTCACGGCTTGAGTCATGGGAACATAGCGGATCCCGCTCTCCGTCTTGGGACGTTCGATGTAGTATCGCATGTTGCTGGTCCGCTGAAGTTGCTTGTTTACCCGAATGCTTCCGTTTTTGAAATCAAGGTCTTCGACGGTAAGACCGCAGAATTCAGAAATGCGCAGGCCCGTATTTAGAAGGATGTAGATGGCGTCACGATAGCGGTGAAAGTGTTCATCGCCCTCCACGAAAGCAAGAAATCTGCGTTCTTGGTTAGTGGCCAAGGCCTTGCGTGTAACCATGTCGTTTGTCAGTATCGTTGCGAGCTCGAAATAGAAGGGATTTCGGCGAATCAGGCTGTTCTCCTCTGCCAGTTGAAACGCCGGTCTCAGAACACCACGGATGCTATGGATTGTGCTATAGCGCTTGCCGTGGATTTTTTGCAGGTTGATGAGCCATTCCTTGGCATCAAGGGAGGTGACACCGCATATTCGTCGCGAGCCGAATTCATCTGTAGCAAGAAAATTGAGGATTGTCTTGTAGGCGGCTCGAGTGGATTGTTTCACGGCAGTCTTTGTTTCAGTGTAACGAGATGCGAGTTCGTAGACTGTCATATTGTTCGGCGCGACCTTATCAAGCAGATCGCGCTGGATCTCATGCTCCAACGCGCGCAAGCACGGACTGGCTTTCTTCCCCTTCGGAGTTAGATCATGAGTTGTCAAGGTCCACGAGTAGACGCTCCGCGTTTTACCTCTTGCATCCACATACTTGAAGCAGTAACGGCCGTTTTTTCTCTGGCTTTCCCCGCGTCTGAGGATTCGCCCTTTGCTGTCTTTTCTCACAGTCACTAGCAGGCTCCTTCCTGTTCAGAAAAGAGCCCCGATGCGATATTTCAAGATTATCGCACGGGGCCCGATTGGTTAAGCTGTCAAGTGCGAAACGGTGTCGAGAAGCTCTTTATAAAGAGCGTTGGCGCAGGACGAGGGGGCGAGTCCTCGCGCATAACTCGAATATGGGTTTGTACGAGAGGAACCTTCGACCGGCCAGTATCCGTCGAGATCGTGCCTAAACTCAGAGAGACAGATCTCCCTCGTCTGCATCTCCGCAACGACGGAGAGGCGCCTCTCAAGTTGACCAAATCCGTCGACATCGTTTTGCGGACGATAAGTCGCGGATCGGCGCATCTGTTCTCCATAGAATTCCAAGGGGCTGTAGGGCGTCGTGACGATTACGAGATCGGCGGCTATCGCTTTGTCGGAATATCGGGACGGTGCCATCACCTCATGCTCCATCGCATAGGGATCCGTGATGCGAAGCAGGTCGGCGTAGGGGATGGATGAGGGACGAAGTTCGTCAAGAATCACCGTGTGCTTGCCCTCATACCCCTGAAAGATGTCTCTCGTAGATCCAGAGACGAAGAACGGTTCGCCCTTCCGCTTCGCATAGAGCTTTGCGAGGGTGGACTTCCCCGTTCCAGCAGGCCCGAAGATCCAAACTGATTCCACCCTTCTTTCGCCCTTGAGCATCAACCCCCGCCATTCCCGGGCCTGAACCTGAAGGCGGCGTGCATAAACGTCTTCGATCTGACGCTATGTCCGGGCATATTCGGATCCGGAGAGCTGAGAGATCAAGGACTCCTTGTCGATACGACCTTCGAGAAGGTCATCGAGAAGGACTTTGATGCTGCTATGGGACCTCGTTCGAGCAACGCGCGACTCAATAGAAGCAAGTAGCGCTGGGTAATCGAAATTGGAGCGCACGATTTTGGGGTCGTACTGATGCTTGGATCGTGCGCCATCCGTTCTGTGGCACAGGTAGGAAAAACCGTTTTCCACACCTGCCTTCCAAGCCTCGATGCGCTCAGGTTTATCTCCAAGGAGCTTCGCGATGCTATTGAGCGAGCGCGGATTCTGGAACTCCATCATCACGTGAAGATGCGCGGCTGCCGGACGTCCCGCGTCCGTCGTGTCGCTGTCGTGCACGATGCCCGCATAGCGCTTCGGGGCGAGTGTTTCGATTCTTCGGTACATTTCGTCCACAAGACGGGGCAGGTGATCGAGCTGCTGCTCGTACATCATCGCGCGGGTCTTCATGGGCAGAGAATTGGTCATGGTTCCGAGTCCTTTCTCGTAAATGAGCTATTTCGGGACGATTTTGGAACGCGCCCGAGGGTGCGCCTTGGGATAACAAGCTCCCCAAGGCGCATAAATGAGCAGAATTTCAAGTAATGGAACAATCGACGGGGTCCGCTTTTGCTGCGCGAAGCGGACCCCGCGGTGGTTATTCTCTGAAGTACAGGTCAAGGAGCCGCCCAAGCTCGCGGTACACGGGGAAGTCCATGATCGGAAAATGCACAAAGCCGATGCGGTCGTGCGCCCCGTCCGTACTGCTGAACCAAGCGTCGCCCGGGGAGAAGGTGCGAGGTGCACCGAGGTCGAGCAGGCGTTCCGCGCCCCATATGAGCCGCGCCTCGGGAAGCGTCGGCTTGAAGAGGACGCGGGTGCTGCACGCCGAGCGCAGCATCGACGGCAAGCCCCCCTCCTCAACAGACGCCTCGGCGATCGAGATGATGGCGTAGCAGCCCGCGCTCGCCCCCATCGTTACGATGCGCTTCACCAGCCCATCAAACGTCGCGAGGCAGTAATCGGGGTCCTCCTTGCTCGCGCGCTTGGGAAACAGCGTGCGGAGTGCCACGTACTCATCCATGAAGAGAAGCGAAACGTGAAGCCTCGCATCCCACCAGTGCACGGCGTCTCCCGTCTCTGTCGACCTGTCGTTGAGGAAGCTCTGTCGCTCTTTGATGCTGTCGGCGAACCGTGATAACGCAGACAGGATTGCGCGAGCGTCCCTGTCAGCATTCAGTGAAACCACGCGAGGAAGTCGGGAGGGCTCGGCCTGCTTGGGGTCTATGATGAGGACTTGCGATCCGTGTCCGTCAGGACCAGCCAACAGGGCTTGGAGCAAGAGGGCGATCACGCCCGTGGTCTTTCCAGCGATGAGCATGGAACCGGAGGTGCGGAGGTCGATGCTCGTGCCGTTTTGAACGCGGAATTCGTAGGCGTTCGCCGGGCACAAATCCTCGACACGCGATGCCTTGATCTCTCGATGCAACGTCACATCTTCAAGGAAGAAGGTCACTTGATTGCATGCGACGTCTGCTTCGGCAAGTACGACGGCGTAGCGGGAGAACCTTCCGCGAAGTCGGGAGCTAATGCTAGGTCCCATCTTCGATATTTCTTCTGCCGTTGAGGATGAGGTTGAGATGGCGAGCTCGAACTGTCCGGGAGCCGTCTCTTTGCAAGAGATGTCGGGAAGAAGCTCGCCTTCTCGCAGGTGTAGAGGATTCCCGTAACGTGGATCAAAGAGCCCCTTCCTAATGCGTGCATGCAACCGTGTTGATTCAGATAGCATGACGTAATGTGTGATCCCTCCCGCAAACAACATGGTCCCAGCGAGGCTAAGAGTGGCCGCTGCGGAGGTAAGGTTGCCGCCAAACGCCATCACCGTACTGGGCTCTATGGCGATGGGCGCAAGAATGGTGTTCACGAATAGCCCGATGCAATAAACGCACGCGGCGACCGCAAATAAAGCGACCCCCAGCACACAAAGCTTTGCGCTGGGGGTCGAATACACGATCGCCGGTGCGCCACTGGAGTAACGCACCACAATCACCTAGCCCTTCGCGGGGATGACGGTAATGCCGTCCGCCGTGATGGACAACTGGTTGCGATAATCACCGTAAACCTTTGCGACCACGCCGGTGGGAATGACGTGCTGATTGACGGGAATCTCGATATCGTTCGAAACCTTGATGGAAAGCTTCTCGAAACGATTGCTGACCACCTCGCCTTCGTTTTGGTGATACTGCGTGTTATCGGTTGTGATCACCACGTCGATCTTGGTGCCGCGATGCTCTTTGGTGTTTTAATCAACCCATTTACCACCTCCGACACAAAGGAAACGCTTGCCTTTCGCAAAAGCTTCCCAATCGAACTTCATAAACTGATTCAATTTCCTCATACTCGAACTCCTCTCAATCCAATTATTTGCTGACTCCGCGTTGCGGCTCGCCGTGGACATCGAGATAGAGGCGCAGGACGTTGCGCAAGATCTCCTCGACATTTCTTGTTGCGGCATGAAGATCATCGTCCCCAAACATTGCCCCATGGAGCTTCGTGTGGGCACAAAGAATCTGGCGATACATGACGCGAGAGAACATCTCTTCGGCCTTCAGGGCATGTCGAACAGCTCGTTCAGAACAAGTCGGCATGCTCGCCGAAGACTCCTTTATAGACGACATTGCCGTACTGGTTGTTGAGATGGAGCCGCATTCAAACGGTCCGCGCATGATCTTCGGTCGGGTCATACACACCTCTTTCCTAAAATTGGATATTACCGACGATTCGTCAACCGTCATCGAGCACTCGGTGAGCACATCATGCCATAAGCTTCTGAGCTGGGATTATTTCGCAAGGACCTGTCGTTCTCGACGTCCTCTGATGAGAAGAAGTGGGGCGTAATGATGACAAAGTATTCAATCACGGAACAAACACAATTTAATAATCACCCAGATGGGGCAAATATGGACATCCAGATATTGAATCGTCGGTATCGTTGGTGTCGCTGAGCCTTCAGGCTGAGGGGGATGGGCCATTTGCGCTGAGTTGCTTGCAAAACGGGGGAGGGGATATCAGAAGAAGGCGGCTTGCAGAAGACATGCCTGAGCGCTAGAGGAGGGGCTGACCAATAGTGTGCTCCTCTTCTGGGGCCAAATCCAAGCGGAGGGGGCATGAGGCCGAGAGGAACTGCTCGTCATGGCTCACCAAAACAAGCGCGCCGGGAAAGGCGGAAAGCGCTCGCTCGAGTGCCTCCACCGAGTGCAGGTCCAGGTGATTCGTGGGTTCGTCCATGACGATGATTTCGGGGGCATCTAGTATACCGCGGGCGAGCATGAGCTTCCGCAGCTCCCCCGGGCTGATGTTCTCGCCGGACAATATTCGTTCGGGATCCGAATTGAGTTGCGCAACGATCGAAAGCAGGGCTCCACGTTCGGCTTGGGGCAGGTCCTTGATTTCCGAGAGGAATTCAATTGAGGATGAATCGTCGACTTCCTGAGGGATATACAGCGTGCGAATGTCCAATCCCGTGGCCTTGCGGCCTTCCAATATCTCCAGGATATGCTTGACCAGTGTTGTTTTCCCCGCTCCGTTGGGGCCGCTTATGCCCAGATGATCGGTATTTCCCAGATAAATCTCGGGAACCCGCAAAGATTGCCTCGGGCCGCACGGTATGCGATCTGAGCTGACGTGAATCAGTGTTTTGCGCGGGCTGGGTTGCGCTTCCATCCACAAGGTGCTTTCGTAGCGCTTTTCGACATGGTGGGCGTCGACGGCGGCTTGCGCGCGCTGGATTCGGGAGTCCATGCGCGAAGCGAGCTTGCCCGCAACGCCGTCTCTGCCAGTGAGAATGGCGAGTTTGATTCGTGCTTTCGCGTCGTGATCCTTCGGATCGACATGACGGGCGCTTCTCTTGGATGCGGACCGTGAGGCGTTTTCAACGCGCCTGATATACTCAGCCTTCATGCGCTTTTCTTCGGATCGCGCAATCGATTTGGCCCGCGCCGCGCTTTCGCGCTCCAGATTCGCCTGCGAGCGAGCTTGGGAGTAGTTGCCGGGGCGCATGGTGACGTGCCCCGACTCAAAGCACAGGCAGTCATTTGCCAAGGAGTCGAGCAACGCACGGTCGTGCGAGACGAGGAGGCCAATACCCTTGTACTCGGCGAGTGCTTTGCAAATCTGCCTTCTGCATTCTGCGTCCACATGGTTAGTCGGTTCATCCATTGCCAGAAGATCGGGATTCTGCCAAAGCGCGACGGCTATTTGAATTTTCTTCTGCTCGCCACCGGAGAGCTCGGAAAAACGCCAGAGCATATCATCGGTGATGCGGAGCATCCTTCTGAGGTGCGTGGTCGCCGGGGCGAAGTCGCACGCAAAATCGAAGAGCATGGGCGGTTCGACTCCGGCTTCTTGCGCGCAATATGCGGAGACGAGACGCGGTGAAACGACGCCGCGATCTGGAATCAGAAGTCCGCACGCAATGCGGACGAAAGTTGATTTCCCGCACCCGTTGTCTCCGACGATGCCGTGCCAGCCGGGGGCAAATGTCGCCGACACGTTGTCGAGTGCGGGCATTGCGCTGCCAGGATATGCATAAGTAATATGGGAAAGAACGAGGGTGGTGGAGCTGTTCAAATTGGTTCTTGACATTGTGCCTCCTCGGCATGGGAGGCCGCGTTTTGCCGCATATGCTCTGATTGGCTCGTTCCGACCAACGTGAACGCCCGTCGACTCGAGTCAAGCTGAAAGAAAATGAGTCGACGGCAATGCTCGCAAAGGTAGTGTTTAGGATATACGAGGATCAGTGAAAAGACGATACGACAAATGTGCAGCCAGATTTATTCTTGGATAGATGGCAATTTGCAAATTGGCGTCGATATGTATCGTCTACAGCTTCACGAATCCTTTTCCTTTCCGGGGCGCTGGCTTGGCATATGGGCCTGCGCTGAATTCTTCCGTAGAGTCTAACAAAGCAATAATGCGGACGCAAGGAGGCGTTGCGTCTGAAAGCACGCCATTGCGTTGGACGCTTGAAGGGGTTTGCAAGTCGATTGAAAGAATACTAGTGCATCCGCTTCTTGTAACTAGCATGCGATGGTGGGCGTCGTTGTTAGCGCCGGGCGATTTTAGCCGCTAATAGTCAACCGATTTTGACCAATCCCGGTCACCGAATAATGGCCACCGTGCCTCCCCGCCGCCACTACGCTGGTGGCGCCAACACGCCGCCCTCGACAGGCTGCTCGACAAGGCGTCGGTGTTCGTGATGCGGGGCCCGAGCTACCGCGGCAGGGGGCTCGACACGTACTCGGTGGAGGCCGTCCCCCAGGCGGTGAAGGTGAGGGGGATCCAGCCCGAGGGGATGTAGGAATGCGATAGGAAAGTCATAGATGCGGGCGTGTTGGCCAAAATGGGCCGGCCGGGATTGGTCAATCTCGGCCGACTATATTTGGCTAAATTTTTCCGACACTAACATCGTGAATGTTGAGCGAGGTCATCGACTTGATTTTTCTGGTGTTTGAGATATTAGCTTTCGCGATTTACCCTCCAAATTGCAGAGGTTTGAGACGACCGGAAAGGAATGCTTATGCTCGATTCTCCGTTCTTCAGCTACTGGGGAAAGGCGAAAGGAGTTGCTTTTCTCCATCACGGCAATATCGCATCGGGGCTCAAAGTCGTAAAAACGTCGTAAGGTACGCGATATGGTTCGCCGGGATCCTAACTAGCTAGGCATTTTTCTGAATCTGCAGATGTTCCCATGACAGATAAACAGTACGCGTTGCATAGGGCGATACCTTTCATATAGAAGGCTGCTAAAGAGTCGAAGCCGGGCGCATGCCAAGTTTTATTTCTTGGCCAGTTTGAAGTAGCGCTCAAATATCAATTCGAAAACGTAATAGAACATCAATCGACTGTCGAGGTCCATGCTGCCCAAGCGGATTTCTTTTTGCACGGTGTAGATAGGGTAGTCGGCTAGTTTCGAGAGGGAATTTCGAGAAAAGCCGGTGAGCGTGACGACCTTGCACCCACGCGTTTTGGCTATCGATGTGGCGTCAATAGACACCTGCGTCTCGCCGCTTACGGAAACGCTGAAGACCAGGTCGTTTTTGCCGAGGAGTTCTGCGTAATGCCTCATGACGTGGCGTTCACTGAGCGTATCGGTGTTCTTGCCCATAATTTTGAGCTTTTCAGCCATCTCGAGGCACGGGTATTTCGAAAAGCCCGAGCAGAAGAAGACGATATGCGAGGCGTCCTGGATAAGACTCACAACCGAATCGATGACCCGGTCGTTAAGCAGATCTTTGGTCTGTACGAGCTGGGTATCAAGAGGAAGTGCCTCGATAGTGAATCGATTGCGATCGAGCGAGGCGGAATACGATTGTTTGAGCTCCGTAAACCCCGAGAAGCCAAGCTTGTGGGCAAGCCTGACGATTGTATTGGGAGCGACGAAGAACCGTTCGGCAACGCTCTTAAGCGTGACATCGTCAATATCATCACGCAGCTCGATGATGTAGCGCATGATCTCGCTTTCGAGATCGTTGAGCTTGCTCTCGCCAGCTCGCACATGATCATAAAAAGATTCTTGATCTTTCATAAGATGTTTCAGCCCCTCGCACCTCGCCGTACATATGGTACCGCTTTGTGTAGCCAGGTGAGAAATCGGTAATCGGTCAAGATTGCATATTGCCCATGAACTGGGCAAACGCGCGTGTCTGCCTACACATATCTGTGTCGTGAGCGAAATCATGTGTCCCCGTTTCGCATTGGCCCACACGGGGACTTGCAAATGACCTTATGTCGCAAAATACCAATCGAAACGAAGCAAGCCGAGGACAGCCGCGGAGCCCAAGGTCTTCGAGAACACCGATCAGCCAACCCTGGAGGGACGGAACATGAAGGATAAGCTCAATATTGTGATCGTTGGCGGCGGCTCCACGTGGTGCCCTGGCATTCTTAAAGCCCTGACCAAGCACATGGACATTCTGCCGCTGAACCGCGTGATGCTCTATGACATCGATGCCGAGCGCCAGCGTCCGATCGGCGAGTTTGGCAAGATTCTCTTCGCCGAGGAGGAGCCCGGTGTGGAGTTTGGTTACACCACCGATAAGGACGAGGCTTACACCGACGTCGACTTTGTGCTCTGCCAGATTCGTACCGGCGGCTACGAGATGCGTAGCAAGGACGAGAAGATTCCGCTGCATATGGGAATCATCGGCCAGGAAACGGTGGGCCCTGGCGGCATGGCTTACGGTATGCGCTCCATGCATGACATGGTTGAGATCGTCAACGACGTTCGCGCCCATAGCCCGGAGGCGTGGATTATCAATTACACCAATCCGGCTGCTATTGTGGCATATGGTCTCGAGCGCGTCCTGCCCGATGAGCATCGCGTTCTCAACATCTGCGACCAGCCTGTCAACCTCATGCGCTCTTACGGTCGCCTGCTCGGTCGCGATATGAGCAAGACGGAGCCTGTGTACTTTGGCCTCAATCACTTCGGTTGGTTCAAGCACATCTACGATGAAGAGGGCCATGACCTCGTCCCGCAGATTAAGGAGTACACGGAGAAGAACGGCTTCCTTCCTGCCGATGCCGAGCAGCGTGACCAGTCCTGGCTTGATACCTACGCCATGGTCAAGGATATGCTCGAGGACTTCCCCGACTATCTGCCCAACACTTATCTGCAGTACTATCTGTATCCCGAGTACAAGGTCGCTCACCTCGACCCCGACTACACTCGCTCCGACGAGGTTATCAACGGTCGCGAGAAGCGCGTGTTCGCCGAGTGCGAGCGTGTTGCCAAAGTCGGCACCGCAAAGAACTCCTCGGTTGTGCAGAACGATGCTCATGGCGATATGATCGTGGAAATCACCTCGGCCATTTATCGCAACACCAACAAGACCTTCATTGTCATCGTGCCCAACAACGGCATTATCGAGGGTATGCCCGATGACGCCATGGTCGAGGTCGCGGCAAGCGTGGGCGCCAATGGCCCGCAGCCCTATGCTGTTGGCAAGATTGGCACCTTCTATCGCGGTCTTATGGAGAACCAGTACGCCTATGAGCGCCTGACTGTTGAGGCTTGGATGGAGGGTTCCTACGAGAAGGCCCTGCAGGCACTCACGCTTAATCGTCTGGTCGGTGACGCAAAGAAGGCGCGTAAGGTGCTCGATAAGCTCATCGAGGCCAATAAGGATTACTGGCCGGAGCTTAAGTAGCTAGTTCCATAGCGTTTGATAACTGTTATGGGGCGTGTGGGTTGTAGAACTGCACGCCCCGTTTCTTTAAGAGGGGTATCCCATGAACAAAGATGAGCTGCTGGCAAAGTTCCAGCGCTTGGGCAAAGTCCTCATGACGCCTGTCCTGATCCTGCCAATCGCCGGCATCCTTCAGGGCTTTGGCAATGCCTTTACCAGCCCCACCCTTACGGCAGCTGTTCCCTGGCTTGCTGCTCCGGGCTTTGCGATTTTCTTTTCGATTCTTAAGGCCGCAGCCGGCATCGTTATGAGCAACATCCCGGTTATCTTCTCGATTTGTCTCGCCTATGGCTTCGCCAAGTCCGAGAAGGCTACCGCGGCGCTTTGTGGCTTTTTGGGCTACATGTGCATGAATTCCGTGATGGGCACGTTCCTCACGGCGACTGGCGTTATCGATCCCGCTAATCTTACGACGGGCCAGAGCACGATCCTCGGTATCACCACGCTCGACACGGGCGTTATCGGCGGTCTTAAAGGGACAGTCCGTTTGTCACATTCCATGCCTTAGAAACTTGCAAATTCTGCAAGTTTCTAAGGTAACATCTTATAAACTTGCAAAAAATGCAAGTTTATAAGATTTCATGTCTGGTCGGGCGCTAGGGAGACTCTATGGATATCGTTCGCCGAAGCCGTTATCTTGATCGACTCATTGCTTTTCAGGATACCGACCTCATCAAAATCGTGACGGGCATACGCCGTTGTGGCAAATCAACGTTATTGGACATGATGAGGGACTATCTGGCGCAACAGGGGGTGCCAGCCGAGCGTTTGCTGACCTTTAAGATGGAATCTCTAGAGTACGCGGGAATTACGGATTATCTGACGTTTTATCGTATGGTTCGGGAGCGCATCGACGGCATCGATCATCCCTACCTGTTCTTTGACGAGCTCCAGAATGTCGAAGGTTGGGAAAAGGCGGTCAACTCGCTCCGAGTGGATTTGCCGTGCGATATCTATGTCACGGGCTCCAATGCCTTTTTGCTATCGAGCGAGCTCGCAACGCTTATCTCGGGCCGATATGTCGAGGTCAAGATGCAGCCTCTCACGTTTGGCGAATATCTTGATTTTCGCTCGATTGATGCGGTCGCCGCTGAAGGGCTTGGTGAGAGGGTCGAACTTGTTTCCAAGACGGGCGATCGCCTTAATTCAAATACCGTGCTTGAGCAGTACATAACCTATGGCGGCATGCCGTTTCTGGCCCATGATGAGCCGAGACGTGAGCTGTGTCGCGACTATATCCGTAGCCTCTACCAGACGATCGTCGCGCGCGATATCCTGTCGCGTGTGACGCGTAGGGGTCGCGGAGCTATCACCAAGCGCGATGTTCTCGAGCGGCTCTGTGCGTATCTGGCAGACAACATCTCCAACCAAACCTCGGTCAACAAAATCGTAGGGACGCTCAACGAATCAGCGGGCGGTAAGACCAACGCATCGACGGTGTCGGCATATATTGACGCTCTGGAAGAGACGTACCTGTTTACCAAAGTAAAAAGGTATGACATCAAGGGGCGGGAGCTTCTTAAGACAGGCGGTAAATATTACATAGCTGATACGGGAATTCGCAGCTATCTTGACGGATATAGAGGTAGCGATAGCGGAAGGATGCTCGAGAACGTTATCTACAACCAGCTTGTCTTTGAAGGATACGAAGTGTTTTGCGGCCATCTACGCGCGGGGGAAATCGACTTTGTCGCAATCGGCGAGGGATCAGACCGCAAATATATCCAGGTTACCGAACGGATCGATGCCGAGGCGACGAGGGAACGCGAGCTGCGACCGCTCAAGCTAAGCACGCTAGGAAAAATTCCTGATTCGTATGAGAAGATCCTGATTGTCAGGGATGGCGACCATCCAACGGACATCGATGGCATCAGAATCGTGGGGGCAGTCGACTTCTTGTTGAGAAATAAGATTACCCGCGGCTAAACGTAAACAGATCCGTTTCGATGCGACAAAGGAGCAGTCCTTTTCGCATTCCGTGCGAGCCCTCGTGCCGTCTGGGGGTATAAGGCTAGCAAGTGTTTATTTGCGAGGCCTAAGGGGCGCCCCGTATGGATATCGATAACTTTGAATGGTGGTATAGCGAGGGCGAGGTTCCGGACGAGGAGTGGGACGAGCCCGCGCCGCATGACGTGTCGAGCGACGAGGACGAGAGCGGCAACGATGCCGTCGAGACGGACGCCGCTTCCGACTCGGCCGAACCCCTAACCTTTGAACAGGCCTGGGCCCAGGCTGAGGCCGACGAGGCAAAGGCCGACGCCACGGCCACACTGGGTGAGCCGGTCGACATGTCCATCTCGCCGGCAAGGACCCCACAGCCGCGTCACACTATCGACCCCGACAGCACGGCATCCTTCAGCATTCTCGACGTGCCCGCGCAGGGCGCCCAGGCGCCTGCGCCCACGCATCGCCCCGATCTGGCTCGCGAGGAAGGCGCGGGCCGGCGCTCTCCGCTCGGCCCCATCCTCATCGCCTTCATGGCCGGCGTTATCGCCTGCTCGGCAATCGGCAGCGTTTGGAGCCATGTTGAGCAGCAGCGCCAAGACGCCGCCAAGGTCGAGATCTCCGTCGAACAATCGCTCAACCGTACGCGCTCGGTGCATGTGTCGGTCGAGGTCAAGGACGGCGCGACGTGGGATACCGCGCGCGGCGACAGCCAGATGCTCATTCATATCGTGGGCCGTACGCTCAAGGGACAAGCGATCGACGAGCACCAATACGTCAATTCCGAAGGTGACGGTATCGAGCTCAAGCCCGGCGACTACGAACTTACGGTCGATGAGCCACCTGTCGCCACCGACGGCACGCGTTTTCGTGCCTCGAAAAGAATGGTTCCCGCGAGCTTTAACTCGCGGGCGCCCGATACGGTCGACACCACCTCGCAGGGCGGGTTTGACCTTTACGTGGATACCCAGTAGGCGCTCGCCGCCCATTTCCGCTATGGCTACTCAATAATCGCCTGCCGTCCCGTCCCGCCGCCAAGAGTGGGACAATAGTCCTCGACACTATTGTTTACTTTTGGAGGAAGTAGCATGTCTACCGTCACTACCATCAGGCGCGGCGGCCTCACCGCGGCCATCGATTCCATGGGCGCCCAGCTCACGAGCCTTGCCCTCAACGGCAACGAGTATCTGTGGCAGGGCGATCCCGCTTTTTGGGGCAAGCATGCGCCCATCCTGTTCCCCATTGTGGGCTCGCTGCGCAACAACACGGCGACGTCTGCGGCCGGCAGCTGCGAGATGGCGCGCCACGGCATCGCGCGTATCGTGGAGCACAAGCTGGTCGAGGTGTCGGAGGACGGTTCGTCCGTCACCTACGAGATCACCGATACGCCCGAGTCGCTCAAGGCCTTCCCGTTCCACTTTAAGCTCAACATGACCTATGCCCTGACTGGCGACGCCACTCTTACGCAGACCTTTGCCGTCACCAACACCGGCGACGTGGACCTGCCGTTTTCGGTGGGCGGCCACCCCGCATTTAACGTGCCCGTTCCCGGTGCCGAGGACGAGGCGTTCGAGGATTACGAGCTGGCGTTTACCGAGGCTTGGACTAACGAGGCCCCCATCATCACGCCCGATGGCCTTATGACGTTCGAGGGAAGCTACAAGGCTCCCGATAACTCGGACGTGCTGCCCATCACACACCGCAGCTTCGACAACGACGCCATCATGTTCACCGATACCCCGGGCTCCACGCTCACGCTGCGCAGTCGCAAGTCGGGCCACGGCGTCAAGATTGACTTCGAGGGCTTTAAGTACATTGGCGTGTGGTCTGCCGCCAACGACGCCCCGTTCGTGGCGCTCGAGCCTTGGACCGGACATACCACCATGGACACCGAGGACGACGTCTTCGAGCACAAGGTCAACACCATCACCTTGGCTCCCGGCGCCACCGACAAGCGCGCCTTCGAGGTTACGCTGCTCTAGAGAGCGGGGGCCATCGGCCGCGTGCTCGAGGAGCGCGGCGTTGAACTTGAATACCTGATCGACGAGGGTGACTACCGTATTGTTTCGGCTGCCGAGTACGGCGCGGGCGAGGGCTGGCTTATGCATGCCGACCTTGCCGAGAAGGGCTATGCCGATATCGTGCTCAAGACGAAGAGCGAAGGCGGACATTCGTCCAATCCCTACGGCGGCACATCGCTCGAGGTATTGAGCCGCGCTATCGCCGCAATCTGCGATATCGAGTGGCCGACGCGCGTGACCGATCTGCTTGCCGCGCAGCTTGTCGAGTTGGGGCTCTACACGGCGGATGAGATTGCCGCCAACGGAGGCGTCATTGTTCGCGACTGCCTCGCCAGCAACAAGCTCTATCCGCTCGTGACCACTACCTGTGCGCCCACGCAGATTGAGGGCGGCAGCACTGGCGCCAACGTGATGCCGCAGGATATGTGGGCCAATATTAACTTCCGCATGCTCGAGGGCACGGGCGTGGCTGATGTTGTTGACCGTTGCCGCGAGGCCGTTGCCGCTGCGGGCCTTACCGGGCGCGTGGAGGTCGAACTTGGCCCCGGCAGCTCAGAACCTTCGCCGTCCCCACGTGTTGGCGGACCGGGGCTCGAGGCCGTTCGCACTATTGCCGCCCGCTACTTTCGTGATCAAAAGGGGGCGGAGGAAAACGTACCGAATGCGGCGGGCGGGGCTGCTGTCGGCATTGTGCCCTCAACTGTGATCGGTGCCACCGATGCGGCTAACTATCAGCGTATTTGCTCTGAATGCATTCGCTTTTCGGCGTTTGTGGTCGACGATGACGAGTGCGATCGCGGTGTCCACGGCACCAACGAGCGCATTACCCGCCGTGCCTACCTCCAAGGTGTCAGCTTTTTCATCGCTCTGCTTCAAACGCTCTAGAATGTGACAAAGCGACAGCCCCTTTGTTAACCGTTGTAGTCGTTGGGGACGTTCTTAAACGACTCGTCGTTAAGGAACGTCCCCAACGACTACGTCCACTCATTCCGTGCGGGTTATATGCAGGTTTGCCTGCGCACGCTATCATATATGGGTTAGACCGCAACTATGTACCCTATACGCGAAGGGATGCGCATGTATCTGAAAATCGACATGTTCTAGCTGGGCTTACCCCGCAACGGCGCCATGCGCCCCATCAATTCCGCCGATTTTCACCTTCACGCATATAAAGGAGTTCCGCCATGCGCGACAAGCTCGAAAAGATCATCAAGGCCTACGAGGAGCTCGAGAAGAAGCTTTCCGACCCGGCCGTCGCCTCCGACATCAAGGAGTTCACGCGTCTCAACAAGGAGTACGCGCACCAGTCCGACCTCATTGCCGCTGCGCGCGAGTACATCGGCGCGCTCGACGACATCGAGGCTGCCAAAGAAATGCTCCGTGACACTACCGATGCCGACGAGAAGGAGATGCTCCAGATGGACATCTCCGAGAACGAGGACAAGCTTCCCCAGCTTGAGGAAGACATCAAGTACATGCTCATCCCGAGTGACCCCAATGACGACAAGAACACCATCGTCGAGATCCGCTCCGCCGCAGGTGGCGACGAGGCGGCCATTTTCGCCGGTGACCTGTACAAGATGTACCAACGCTTCTGCGAGTCGCGTGGCTGGAAGACCACCGTGCTCGACTCCAGCCCCAGCGAGGCCGGCGGTTTTAAGTCCATCGAGTTCAAGGTCGAGGGCGACCGTGTCTACTCCGTCATGAAGTTCGAGTCCGGCGTGCACCGTGTCCAGCGCGTTCCCAAGACCGAGTCCCAGGGCCGCATCCAGACCTCCACGGCAACTGTCGCCGTGCTTCCCGAGGCCGAGGAGATCGACGTTCAGATCAACCAGTCCGACCTGCGCATCGATACCTACTGTGCCTCCGGTCCTGGCGGTCAGTGCGTTAACACCACCTACTCCGCCGTGCGCATTACCCACCTGCCCACCAATACCGTGGTGCAGTCGCAGGAGCAGCGTTCCCAGATTCAAAACCGCGAGGTCTGCATGCAGATGCTGCGTGCCCGTCTGTACGAGATGGAACTCGAGAAGCAGCAGGCCGAGCTCGGCGCCGAGCGCCAGAGCCAGATTGGTCACGGAAACCGTTCCGAGAAGATCCGTACTTACAACCAGCCCCAGGACCGCGTGACCGACCACCGTATCGGTTTCAACTCCACCTACAACGGCGTCCTTCTGGGCGACCAACTCGGTGCCGTCATCGAGGCGCTTGCCGCCGCCGAGCGTGCCGAGAAGCTGGCACAGGCCGTGTAGTAGGTTCCGCCGTTCTACCGAACGGCGGACCGGCCGACGCTGCGCGCCGCCCAGGGCGACAATTTGTCATTCAAAAGGCAAGGCATGACCAGAAGGTCTATGCCTTGCCTTTTTCATGCCAACTTATTCGCCCTGGACGTCGCTCGCTCATATGACCCAATCCGCTGTCAAGAGCCACAATGGCCCCGCCGACCGCTTGCAATCGGTCGGCGGGGCCTGCCGTTAACCCGTCCCGGTCCGCCCCGGCATGTCATCGACGCCTTCGGCTCAGTCTCATATCCGCGGATACCGTTCTGTCGGCCCGCACTCCATTCCTTCGGCGGGGTTCCCCAAGTCTGTCGAGGCGCATGC
>NZ_JBQKGH010000015.1:0-41653 GCF_052118905.1 Collinsella sp. LCP21S3_A3
CTTGCGAAAAACGAATCCAAGTCAGACCATTTCAAATGGTTCGATGTCTGCCCGGATGCGACACATCTGGTGTGTCCATCCTCGCAGTATCCGGTTCTCAAGGTGCACGCCCTCGCGGTCAATCCGGTCCGACCGGGCCGCGCGGCAAGGAGATATATTGCCAGACCGGAGGGGCCCGCGGGGCGGGAATCCCGCACTCCATATTTTGTTCACAAACGAACCAATCCTTCAGCTGTTCCACTGAAGTCATATCTGAAGCATCGGCTTCCGGTATTGGCGATGACCAGCTGGTTTATAGGTGTTGAGGTATCGGTCATCTCTGGTGCGCTACTTTACTCTAACGGCATCTGGTTTTGGTTTCCTGTCGGTAAAAGGCTGGTTTTGGCCGCCAGGCGTCCTTATATATAGAGAAGATCGGGTTCGAACCCGTGCACCGGCAACAAAAAAGCGGCCGGCATCCGCCAGTCGCTTTTCTATTCTATGGTGGGCCGTCAGGGGTTCGAACCCTGGACCTTGGGATTAAAAGTCCCCTGCTCTGCCAGCTGAGCTAACGGCCCGCGGATGGCATTGTACCACGGTCTAAGACTATTCCCAACTCCATTGGCCGTTCTGGAAAATCACAATTTCACGTCCATCAGGTGTAATGCCCGTAATATCGATGTCGTCCGTGCCAATCATAAAGTCAACGTGCGTGCTCGAAACGTTGACGCCATGCTCCAGAAGTTCCTCTTTGGACATGTCATACCCGCTTTCGATGCACTCGGGAAAACCGACACCCAACGCAAGGTGACAGCTGGCGTTCTCGTCATAGAGTGTGTCGTAGAACAGAATGCCGCTTTCACGAATCGGTGTGTTCTTGGAAATAAGCGCGACCTCGCCCAGATGAGCAGCACCTTCATCGGTTTCAATAATGCTCGCAAGCGTTGCCTTACCCACGCGAGCGTCATAGTCCACTACGCGGCCGTTCTCGAACTTAATCCAAAAATCGTCAACCTTATTGCCGTGGTGAATGAGCGGCATAGCCGAGTACACGATGCCGTCGGCGCGCATACGATCGGGCGAGGTGAAGACCTCCTCGGTGGGAATGTTGGGGAAGAAAGGGTGACCGTCGGGAGTTTTTCCCTTGCCGCCGGCCCACTCATGGCCTTTCGTCATTCCAATCGTCAGATCAGTTCCATTCGAAGCGGTGTAGTGCAGGCAATCAAATTGATTATCGTTTAGGAAGCGCAGGTTCTTTTCGAATGTGGCGTCATGGAGCTCCCAGTCGCTCTCCGGGTCCTGGCCATCAGCACGAGCGGTGTGCAGAATCGCATTCCACAGCTTATAGACTGCAACCTCATCGGCGTCTCCCGGGAATACCTCGCGCGCCCAAGCAGCGACCGGAGCGCCGGCGATGCACCACGGGTTAATGTTGTAGTCCAGTCCACGGCGGAAGACCTTGCACTGCATGTTCCTCGCCTTAGAAGCTGCGGCAGGCTTAGCGGGATCGATACCCTTGAGGGCAGCAGGGTCCGTGCCCTCAATAAAGATAAAGCAGGCTCCGTCCTGGGCAAACGAATCCAGCTGCATGCGCTTCCACTCGGGAGTCTGCTCAAAATAGCTTTTCTCGACATGCTCGTAGGTAAGCCTCGTCACGGCATCGTCAGCCCAGATGACCGTCACGTGACCGGCACCGGCGTCATAAGCCTCCGCAACCACCACGCGCGCAAATGACGCGCACTCGACGGGAGACTGAACGACGACCTCCTGACCGGGCTTAACGTTGACGCCCTTGCGGACAACGAGACGCGCATAATTGTTAATCTTGGGCTCCAGGGACTTCATACCCTCCAGAGCCTCTTCGACCGTCAGGGCAGCTCGAATCATGTGCCACTCCATCTATCTACAGGACAGTAAAAAGGCGCACCGCAAAAAACGACGCGCCTTATATCTTAGCGATATCTATAGGTTGTAACGCTACTACTTCTTCTTGGAGGCCTTCTTGTCCTCTTTGGCAGCCGAGCGCTCGATAATAGCGTTGAGCTTGTTATCGGACATGCCCTCGGCCTGCGCGCGATACATATTACGCAAGGGACGGATGCGCACGAAGTCGTAGATGAAGTCACCCAGAATGACGATGTAGGACAAAACAATGCCGGCCATCTGGACGGGGCTGGACACCATGCCAGCGGGAGCGAAGTACAGCGAAGACCAAATGGCCACGACGAGCACCATGCCGATAGTAAGCACGGCCCACCAGATGCGGCGGCGCTTGGTGTAGTCCTCATCCTGCTTGAGAAGGATACTCGACACCGTGTAGATGCGGTCCTCCTTGGCGCGCCGCTTAGCCTTGCGGGCGCGCTTCTCCTCTTTAGAGAGGCCCTCGAGGCTCTCGCCCTTCTCGAGCTCCTTGCGGCGTGCCTTGGATGATGCCGGCACGACGCGAACAGAACTCGCTGCCTGACGAGCTGGCTTGGCGGATGCGGCGGACTTGCGCGCAACCCCGGTAACCTCGTGGGATTGCGTGCGCTTGTTCGTGGCGCTGCGGGTACTCACTTACGCGTTCTCCTTCATGCTTGTAAACTGGGAGCCCGTGATGATCTGGAAGGCCTCGCGATAGCGCTCGGACGTGCCATCGATGACCTCGGCGGGCAGATGCGGGGTCTCCCCCGTCATATCCCAGTTGGCCTTGAGCCAATTGCGGACGAATTGCTTGTCGTAGCTAGGCTGAATCTTACCCTCCTCGTAGCTGGCGGCAGGCCAGAAACGGCTGGAGTCGGGCGTGAGGCACTCGTCGATCAGCGTGACCTTGCCATCGATGACACCAAACTCAAACTTGGTGTCGGCAATGATGATGCCACGGGTCGCTGCATACTCGGCGGCAGCTTTGTAGATCTTAAGAGACAGATCTCGGATCTGCGTGGCGATGTCCTCGCCAACGATCTCGCAGCAACGCTCAAACGAGATATTCTCGTCGTGATCACCGATCTCGGCCTTCGTGGACGGGGTGAACAGCGGCTCGGGGAGCTTGGAGGCCTCGGTCAGGCCCTCAGGCAGCTGGATGCCGCAGACGGTGCCGTTCTCGTCGTAGGTCTTCTTGCCCGAACCGGTCAGATAGCCGCGGACGATGCACTCGATAGGAATCGTCTGGGCCTTCTTAACCAGCATGGCGCGGCCTGCGAGATAGTCACGATACTCGGCAAACTCCTTGGGGAAATCCGCCGGATCGATGGAGACGAGGTGATTGGGGACGATATCGGCAAACTTGTCGAACCAGAACGCCGAGATACGGTTGAGCACCTCTCCCTTAAACGGAATTTCGTCGGGAAGAATAAAGTCGAACGCAGAAATGCGATCGGTGGCGACCATCAACAGGTTTTCGCCGGCATCGTAGATATCACGAACCTTGCCACGGGAATCCGGACGACGCTCCATCGTTGTCACGTGAGTCACTCCTTACCTAAATACGATAGAAATGCGGGTTCTTTCCCGCACGTTTTCGCAAACTCGGAGCGGCAGGGACGCGGCCCCTCCTTCACCGAATAGCGAAAAGCTAGTGCTCCATTGTAGTAGATGCCGCGTCCGCCGTGTGCTCGCGGGGCAGATGAATCGTAAAAGTCGTACCCTTTCCAAGCTCCGACTCCACGGATATGTAGCCATGGTGACGCTCGACGATCTGTTTAGTTACGGCGAGGCCGACGCCCAGGCCGCCAGCTTCGCGGGCGCGGCTGGCATCGGCGCGCCAAAATCGTCCGAAGATACGCGACAGATCGTCCTTGGCAATACCGATACCGGTATCCGAAACGGCAATACTGACATGCTTGCGGTCACTGAGCACCGACACTACGACCCAACCGCCCTCGGGGGTGTAGCGCATGGCGTTGCTCATGAGGTTGATGACGCATTGCGTGATCATGTCGGGATCGGCCTCGACGACATCGTCGTGCCCCTGGGTTTCATCTGCAAAGCGAAGGCGAAGGTCACGGTCGGCAAACAGACGCTCCTGGCCGTTCACAATCGATCGCACGAACGGAACCATGTCCACCGGTTCGAGATTGAGCGGAGCCGTGCTGTTTTCCATACGCGATAGGTCGAGCATCTGCTGCACCAAACGAGCCAGGCGACGCGTCTCGGAAGCGACCGTCTCCAGATGCTCGTCGTCGGTGGGATACACGCCATCTTGCATGGCCTCGACCGTTGCAAGCATGGCCATGAGCGGTGTACGAAGCTCGTGTGCGACATCCGAGGTCAGGCGCTTTTCGTGCTTCATATCTTTCTCGAGTGAGGTGGCCATCTCGTCAAAGGTCTCACCCAGCTGGTCGATTTCGTCATCGCCGCGCAAGCCCGTACGAGCAGACAGATCGCCGTCGCGAATTTGCTTGGCTGTGCTCGTAATACGATGAATCGGCTTGGTAAGCATGCGCGACACGAGCGATCCGATAACGACCGAGATGCAGATTGCAACAACCGCGGCAAGAGCCATGGCGTTAAAGGTCTTCTCCCTAAACGCAGAATCTGCCTTAGTGAGCAGAGCGTCGGAGCCGATAGCCCATAGCTTTACCTGTCCGACATGCTCGCCAGAGGACGTAACGATTTCGACGTTGGCAACGCTATCGGAGTCGGTGGGCGCTGACGAGACCGGGCTATGCGAGGCCTTTTTACCGCTCGAGCTGCTCGACGGCAATTCGCTCTCGCGCACATCGGCGGTCGCACTTGCCGAAGGCCATGAGTCGTCATAAACGACAACGCCCTTTTTGTTGACGACCTGCATACCCAGGTCGTCGGACACCAAGCTCGATGTCGCGACCGTGCGCAGCTCGCCCGCAGTCCAATTGCCGTTTTCCTCATACGACGTCGCAAGCTTTTCGGCAGCAGAATTGGCGATCTCGACGATATTGGAGCGCGTGTAATCCGAAAAGACGGTGCCCCACACAACGGAGACAACGCCCACCAGCACCAATACCGTCATGAGCGATGTCAGGGCAAAAGCCAAAGCCATACGCGAGGGATAGCTCATCGCCGGCCGTGAATCGGAACGAGGCGTGTTCCAACTTGCCTTGGAACCCGCCTCGTTCTCCTGCTTGTGCTTTTGTCCGATTTCAAAGCGCGCAGGTGTCATATGTGATTTACCTATTTCTCGTCCGACTTATCGGTCTTGGCCGGAGCCTCGAAGCGATAACCGACGCCGTGAACGGTATAGAGCCACTTAGGCTTCTTGGGGTCGTCGCCCAGCTTGGCGCGAAGGTTCTTCACGTGGCTGTCGATGGTGCGCTCGTAGCCCTCAAAGTCGTAGCCGAGCACCTTCTCGACCAGCTCCATACGGTTATAGACGCGACCGGGATGGCGAGCAAGCGTGGTAAGCAGCTTAAACTCGGAAGCGGTCAAATCAACTTCCTTGCCCTCGACCAAGATCTTGTGGCCCGAGATATCGATGACCAGATCGCCAAAGTCGAGTACCTCAACGGCGGGCTCGTCTGCCTGGTGAGCACGACGGAACAGGGCGCGAACGCGGGCGACGAGCTCGCGCGGCGAGAACGGCTTGATCAGGTAGTCGTCGGCACCAAGCTCGAGGCCGATGATGCGATCCTCGATCTCGCCCTTGGCGGTAAGCATGATGATGGGCACATCCGAGGTATCGCGGATAGTGCGGCAAACGCGCTCGCCGGGGATCTTGGGGAGCATAAGGTCGAGCACAACCAGGTCGAACTGGTGCTTCTCGAACTCCTCGATCGCAGACTGGCCATCGCCAACGCCAACAACCCAGTAGCCCTCGCGCTCGAGATAGGCAGCGACAGCGTCACGGATCGCCTTCTCGTCCTCGACCAGCAGAATCTTTTTTGCATCTGAAGCCATAACACGGCCCCCCTGTCTCAATTAGCTAAGAACAAGCCCATTTTAACGCACCTGAGCCCACCGGGCATCGCATGGGCGCGACAGCTCGGCGGGCGGTACTCACGGTTACAATGGGCTTATTCCCCCGTTGGCGCCTTTTTAACCCCTCGGCGCTAAAGAGAGAACAGGCGAGCGGTAACCGTCTCGGGAATTCCTTGGCTATTACGCACCGTGGCATAGGTTAAAAACGTATTCGATTTTCCCGCCGTAGCTGGATAGTCGCCATATTCGAGAGCGCGGTCGGGCGACAGCAGCGAACCATAGGTTTTAGCGGAGGTATCGATCAGAAAATGCGATGCCTGAACCTTAACCAGATATTTGCCCTTCCTGCCGGCGGCGCACGCGAGCGGTTCGCGCGATAGAAATTGATACGGGCCGCCCTCGTTACCAATGTAGGTACCCATATTGCCCAGGCCGCCCACGCCGGCATAGGTCGCCTCAATGGAGAACACAAACGTATCGCCCATATATACGGCCTCGAAAGGTGACACCGACGAAGGAAGGACCAGCTGAGCCCTCTTGGTATTGTTGCCGTCCGTCAGGTCGATCGCCGTCATGCCGTAGTAGACGCCCTCGTCATTGCGCACGCGGGGTGAGATAGTCAGGATGCCATCGCTCACGCGCGGTGCAGACGCAAAGCGGCCTGTCGACTTCCAGATTGCCTCCGCTTTAGATTCATCGAGCGAACGGCGGTAGCAATATGAATCGCTGCCGGTCTTATTGCCACCGGTCGAAGGCATCTTGTACCAGATGACCGACGAGTCAAAGGCGGTAAACAGCGGAGGGTCGTAGTCCTCACCGCCGCGATCAAGCTCAACGGCATTACCAGTAAGCGCCGCGCCCGACAGGGTTTGCGCATAGAGCTTCCACGACGAATTCGCGTAGTTCATCTCAACCCACGCAAACACGCTATCGGTGGCGCGAACGTCGTAAAACGCATAACCGGAACCCTCGACAGGATCGTCAATCAACGTGGTGAGTGAGCCGTCCCCCATGTTGAACACGCCAAGCGTGTTGGCATGCAGCGCAGATGCGGGCGCCATCATCGCCGCAGCGTAACCTCCATCGCAGTAGTACAGCAGCGTCCCCAATGGCAACGTCCACGACGCCGTCGGCTTAAGATCAATGTCGACGGCCTCATACTCTTCGGTAATCGAGACGATCTTGGAATCATCTTTGATAACCTGCGGCTCACCGGCAGCATCATCGCTGGTGCCCGTTTTTTTCGAGCACCCCGCAAGCAGCGTGGCAGCACTCGCGGCAGCACCACCCAACACAAATCCTCGGCGCGTTACCCCATTCTTAACGCGATCAAAAATACTCATTAGGCAATCTCGGCACGCGCGGCCTCGATGGCACGCGTAAGCTGGTCGGCACAGGAGGTCTTTTTCGTGCCGCACGTATTGCCGGCCAACACCTCAATCACACGATCGGAAGAAACACCTTCGACCAATTTAGAGATGGCCTTGAGGTTGCCGTTGCAGCCGCCGGTAAACTCAACGCCCAGTACTTTGCTGCCGTCATCGGAAAGATTGAGGTGAATATTGCGAGTACACACGCCCTGGGGCTTGTAATCAAACGAAATCATGCGATCTCCTTCTCAGAATGTCATTCGAGACGACTATTATCCCCGTCTTTCCATAAATGCAACGAGGCGCTTTACCGGCAACACACATTACCAGCAAAGCGCCCTAAAAAGCTAACGTTATGCCCGAACCTACTCGAAGCTCAGCTGCTCCAGACGATCGAAGACCGTATCGATGCGGGTGAGGAAGTCCCACGGATCAAAGATCTCGTCGAGCTTCTCCTGGCTGACGGTGCAGCGCGGATCGGCCTCGAGGCGCTCCTTGAAGGTGGGGCCGGAAACACAGTCCTGCACCTCATGCCAGGTCGCCATGGCGTTTTCCTGCACGATTGCGTAGGCGTCCTCACGGGTAATGCCCGTATCGACGAGGGCCAGCAGAACCTTGGAGGAGAAGATGAGACCGCGGGTCTTGTTGAGGTTGGCCATCATGCGAGCCGGATACAGCTGGAGGCCATCGATAACGCGGATAAGGCACTGGAACATGTGGTCAAGTGCGATAAAGCTATCGGCCTGGGCGACGCGCTCGGCAGAAGAGTGCGAAATGTCACGCTCATGCCACAGGGCGACGTTGTCGAAGGCGACCTGGGCGTTGGACTTCACGACGCGCGACAGGCCGCAGACCTTCTCCATGGTGATGGGGTTACGCTTGTGCGGCATGGCGGAGCTGCCCTTTTGACCCTTGCGGAACGGCTCCTCGGCCTCGAGTGTATCGGTCTTCTGCAGATTGCGAACCTCGGTAGCGATACGCTCGCAGGTGGCCGCCGTGGTGGCGAGGACGCCAGCGAGGTAGGCATGATGGTCGCGGCTGATAACCTGCGTGGACAGCGGGTCGTGAACCAAACCCAGGTGCTCGCAGACATACTCCTCGACAAACGGCTCGATGGAGCTGTAGGTGCCAACGGCACCCGAGATGGCACCGAAGGCGACGTTCTTGCGAGCGTCCTCAAGGCGATCCAGATCGCGCTTGAGCTCCCAGGCCCAAGAGCCAAACTTCATACCAAAGGTCATAGGCTCGGCGTGGATGCCGTGAGTGCGACCGGCGCAGAGCGTGTTACGCTCCTCGAAAGCGCGACGTTTGCAGATCTCGCCGAGTTTCTTGACGTCCTCGATAATTAGGTCGCAGGCCTGGGTGAGCTGATAGCACAGGGCCGTATCGCCCAAGTCAGAGCTGGTCATGCCATAGTGAACCCAACGGCTGGGTTTAGGCTCGCCCTCGGGAACATCGGCGTCGATATACTCCTTCATATTGGTCAGGAAGGCAATGACGTCATGGCGCGTGACTTCTTCGATCTCGTCGACCTTCGCCTTCTCAAAGTTGGCGTGGTCGCGGATCCACTGAGCTTCTTCTTTAGAAATACCGATCTTGCCGAGCTCCGCCTGGGCCTCGCAGGCCAGAACCTCAATCTCCTGCCAAATGGCGTACTTGTTCTCGAGGGAGAAGATGCGTCCCATCTCCGGGCGGGTATAGCGATCGATCATGGCGGCTCCTTTTTGGTTATTGGCACGTTGGTCGTAACTCAACCATTGTACCGTGCGCAGGTGCAAGTATAGGCAGCAGGTATTAACCTAACATTTTGCCATTTGCCTAACGTTCACACCCTGTCGGGTTCGAGTCCCGGCACTTTATTGAAAAAAGCACGACACCGTGATGGTGCCGTGCTTGTACTTTTAACTGGAGCGGGCAACGGGACATCCGCGCATTTGCTTCGCAAATCCGCACCGGCTTCAGGCGCCTGTCGGCGCCTTCACCTGCTCGCTACAAACGCTTCGCGTTTGCTTAACGCTCACACCCTGTCGGGTTCGAGTCCCGGCGCTTTATTGAAAAAAGCACGACACCGTGATGGTGCCGTGCTTGTACTTTTAACTGGAGCGGGCAACGGGACTCGAACCCGCGAGTGTCAGCTTGGGAAGCTGATGCCTTACCACTTGGCGATGCCCGCATATGTGGGGGATAGTATAACGCGGTTGTCTTGTTTGATACAAGGGCGCTAACCCTTGTTTTACGCATGGAAAATCATCTTCTTGTTGCTCGAATTGCGAAAACAGGGACTCGAGTAACCTGTTTTACACCGTCTTCTACCTGCTCTTTTGTTTGATTATCTAAAACCGGTCTCCATTTGTTGGGAACTTGGCAAGTTCTTGGTCAGCTCGCGGTACTTACCCGTATGACCCCCGGCGCTAATCTCATCCCACGCGCCGCAATCTCCCAGCGCGGCGCACAAAGGATAAGGAGCAGCCATGTCCAATGCACCCACGCACTCTGTCCACAGCGCAATCGCAACAGCACCGCTGCTCCTATTCCTCTTGTTGTTTCTAGCCTGCGCCACGCCTGGTACCGCCTGCGCCGTCGATGGAAACGATACGCTTAGTTTTCGCACCATCAGCGATATGTGCGGACCGTTTGGCATTGGCAAGTACGAGGCACAAGACACCTCGATTTCTTACTGCATGAACCAAGACTGCCCCGGCCCCAGCAGCCCAGGAGGACCCTGGCGGACCTACAATCAGGGTTGGACATGGCTCGACAACGAGTTTGCCGCCGTCATCTGCCATGGATACCCCTCCGCCACATCATTTGGCGGCCATAACCTAACGGCCGAACGCGCCCGCGCCGCAACCCAGATTGCCGTGTGGATGCTCAAAGGAACCACGCGCCCCGATGGCTCTTTTGCGTATACAAACAACGCCGGCGTTGCCAAAAGCGGCAAGTTCGATCAAGACGCCGAGGTTGTCGCGGCGGCGCGCTGGCTCTACGACAACGCAAAAGCCGGAAATATTAAGGCCGACCCGCATCGCGCCAGACGCTATCACGGACCCGTCTCTAACGAAGGCCGGCACCAGGATATGCTCTACGTTTTGCCCACCATCAACGTATCCTTTGAGAAAAGATCTGCAGACACTGTCATTACCAGCGAGAACGATACGTATCAGTTAGGTGGGGCGACGTTTAACATCTTTGAGGAAAACACAGACAAACACGTCGGCAGCATCAAAATGGACGGCAACGGTCGTGCACGGGCAACACTTTTGCCCAACACGGCATACTACCTAATCGAAACCAAAGCGCCGACAGGCTATCTGTCCCGACGCGATCGCATTGCCTTTACCACCGGAAAGAGCGGCGGACATGTCACAATCAACGAGCAGCCAGGTTCTATCACGCTGCGTGTCGTTAAAACCGATGCCGCCACGAATGCCGGAGCGCAGGCGGGAACCTCGCTCGCCAAAGCCGAATTTACCTGTGTCTCGCAATCTACCCCTGGGTGGACGCGTACCTTCACGACCGAAGGCGATGGCCAGGCGACCTTAAGCGGCATTCCCCTGGGAACCTTTACCCTCTACGAATCGAAAGCACCAGAGGGCTACCTGCTCCCCCATGACAGCTGGACCTATACGGTCGGCCCCAATCAACTAAACGACACGGGCGTCGTTGAGCTCGAACGCCGCATCCCCAATACTCATGTTGCGTTTGACCTCGAGATTTCCAAGTTCAAGGATTACGGGAACGGCGAGCAATCGGGATTAGAACAGCCAGCGGAAGGCGTCGTCTTTGAAATCGTCAGCAACAGCTCTAAGCAGGTCGTAGGCACATTGACGACAAATATCTATGGCTTCGCATCCACCAAAGACCAGCCCAAGGCCTGGTTTGGCGCGGGCACACGACCGGACGGCGTCCACGGAGCCATCCCCTACGATCGTGAGGGGTATACCGTTCACGAGGTCCCGGAAACTGTTCCCGCAGGCTTCAAGCGGGCAGAAGATTGGACCATCGCGCCCGAGCAAATCGCCGACGGAGCCAAGCTTCAGTACATAGTGGACAATCACACCCTTTCGACACATCTCCAAATCATCAAACGCGATGCCCAGACGGGAGCTTCCGTCCCCCTTGCCGGCTTTAGTTTTCAGCTGCTCAACAGCAACCGTGAACCCATCTCTCAAACATGCTGGTATCCGACGCACAACGTTATGAACACCTTTACCACCAATGAGACCGGCACCGTCACGTTGCCAGAATCGCTCAAGCCGGGCACATATTACGTACGAGAAGTCGCAGCCAAAGCGCCCTACCTTGTGGGCGACGAACTGAAGGTGACGATTCCTGCCGATGCAGATCTCACACCTATCGCCGCCGTCTCGTATTTCAACAGCGCGGCAACCGGAAGCATCGAGATCGTGAAGGCTGACGCAGTAGACGGCAGTGCCCTATCTGGTGCCAAGTTTGAAATTCGCGCTGCCGACGATATCGTTTGTCCCGATGGCCACATTGCCGCCCTTGCCGGTGAAGCCGTTGCCGCCGTCACAACTGATGAACAGGGTAAAGCTCGCGTAGACAACCTTTCGCTGGGTTGCGGAACGGCACGATACGAAGTCGTTGAAACCCAGTCTCCCGACGGCTATCTACTTGATCGGACAGCACATATCGTTGAGCTTGCTTATATCGACCAGAAGGTCCCCGTGGTCGAGTCGCAGATCGAATTGTCTAATGATTACACCAAGGTCGATTTCTCCAAGGTCGATATGACAGGCAAGCATGAAGTTAAAGGCGCCCGACTGGTCTTATGCGACGCCGATGGAACAGAAATTGATTCTTGGATATCATCCGAGCAGCCCCATCGCGTGGAGCACCTTGAACCCGGTTCTTATACCCTACGCGAAACAATGTCCCCGCGCTCCTATGACCTCGCTGAAGACGTATCCTTTGAAGTCGAGGATACGGGGAAGATCCAGGCCGTAACCATGACGGATACACCGATTGAGATTAAGGGGAGCGTCGACAAGCAACAAGAAATCGCGCGGCCAACCGCAAAGGGAACAGTAGCGAACGGCGACGGTAAAAACCGGGCGGCGACGCAACCCGACAGTAAGGGCTCCTATTCCTACACCATCGACGCTCAAAACGAATCGAGCACCTGGGTCGACGAGTTCACCGTCACCGACGATCTCGAATGTGCCAAAGACGGCACGGCCAAACTTGTCGCCATTAAAACCCCAATCGCCGTCGGCGACTTAAACGGGCTCTGCAATGTTTGGTATCGAACGTCACCGGCAGACAAGTTGGGCATAAAGGAAAAGGCCAACGCCACACTTGACGATGAACACACCAACCCGTGGCTCGAGACAGCCGAGGTCAAAGAGCGGCTGGGCGAGGATGTGCGGATTGTCGATTACGATGGCTGGAGTCTTTGGAAAGCCGATGTCTCGACCACGGAGTCTTCCACCCTCGAAGTAAAGGACCTTACGCTTTCGGACGACGCTGTTATCACGGGGATTCGCTTTGAGTATGGATCGGTTTCCGCAGACTTTACGACCCGGCGCGACAACGATTCTTGGAATCGCAATGGGCTTAAAGACGAGCATGACGACCTTGACGACGCGGCGGCAGCCCTCAAATCGGATTTACACGGAGCAATCATCCGGATGTGTGCAACCTCATCCTATACGCCCCAAACCGCACTCGCCAACAGTGCCCGTGTTGACCTTTGCCGCAACGGAGGAGGCGAAAAACTCGAGTCGCACGATAAAGATCGTGTTGTTCAAAAATGCGCCATTCCGCAGGATCTTCCAAATACGGGCAATGCACCCATCATCTCTTTTCTCACCGCATTATTGACCGCCGGTGGCACAGCAATTTGGCTCACTTGGCTAAGCTCGGCATCAAAAGAGGAGTAGGTAGAAATAACGGGCGAGCCGATATGCCGGCTCGCCCGTTATCTGGCGTATGTAACCAAAGGCTATTCCGTAGACGCAGACCCGCCGTCAACAAGTTCCAGATCGCCATCCGAAATGCCGTCGGCACCCAAACTCTGCTCTTGCTCCACCTCTTCGCTCATCGTGGACCTGGGCGTCGACCCCTTAGCGCCCACGATATATGCGGCCCCCAAACCCATAGCGATGGCGATCAAAAACAGAACCACATAGACGGGCCAATGGCGTTTGATGTATGAAAACACGCTAACTCCTTAGAGGTCCGCTACGAACGGCGGATGACCTCGGTGACAACCTCGGACACCGTAGCGATGTTCGTCGGGTTGACGTTGTACGGCAAATCGTCTTCGGTGCGCGCGCAGGCAAGACGCGGGCCATCGACACCGGCAATTGTGAGGGCGCGACGGCTCGCCTCGAGCGCGGCATAGGCATCGGTCTTGGAATAGGGCATCTCAAACGCGCCACAATCAACGTGGAACGACTTGCACACCTTGCTGACCAGATTCATGATGCGGCGATCACCCTTGAGCAACTGCTGCTCGCCTTCGACCGTCACGACCGAAAGCCTACCGGCTCCAATGGACTCAAGATTGATAAAGAACACACCACGCAGCTTATCGCGATGGGCTTCGAGGAACGCCTTCATACCGGCGCCGTCACAATCCGAGGCACCCGTTGCCACAAACCAGATATCGTGACCAAGCAGCTCGTCATCACCCATGGAGGCAACAGCCGAAAGCATGTCCTCGGCAGAAGCGCCGTCAGAAGAGGTGGCACCGCCCTTCCAGCCGTTATCATCGTCCTCAAAGTTATCCCAAGAGCCGATACCGCGGCCAGACTTCTTGGCATCGTAGTCATCCTCGACGCCCAGCCAGTCGCTCATGCTGTTCTGCTCATTTTTCTTTTTGCGTCCGAACAAGCCGCCCAGACCGCGCTTCTGAGGCTTTGCCTCCTTGGCGACGGGAGCCGAGATGGTTTCGATGGGCTGAGCGCCCGAAGAAACGGGCATGGAGGGGGCAACCGGTGCCGACGTGGGCTCGGGCCCCTGAGCCGTCGCGAAAGGATCGTCGGCCTGAGCCGAGGGGTCGGGAAGATCGAAGAGGGATGTGCGGGATGCGACGTTGGCCTGCTGCATCGAGGGCAGCGACGGATCGGGGACCGAGGCAAGCGGCGAAGAAGAAGGTGTGGGCACCGGAGCAGAAGCGGGATCGGGGATATTCATCTGCGGACGCGGTGCGGCCTTGGACGAAATCTGTGCCATGAGCGAATCAACCGTCTCGACCCGCGCCGATGCGGGGTTGGCAACCGTGGAGCCGGGATCGCTCGGGGCAGGCATGGTAAAGATCTGCGTAGAGTACGGCCTGGACTCATCGGCGTTAGAAATCACCGGTGTCTCTTCTTGCTCAACGACGACCGTCGCTTCGGTTTCAATCTCGTCGGCGGTGTTCGGCTCGGCGTCAACGTTCTCAACCTGCTCGGCATCGAAACTCTCAGCCGGCTCGGCTTCGGGCGCCTCGATCTCATCTGCAGCATCCTGGGACTCATCGGAAACAGAAAGGGGATCGGCGATGGCAGTACCCTGCTTCTCGAACGTTATCGTGGCATCGAACTTCGCGGCATCGAGCGTCTCGGTGGCGTCGATTGGCTGCTGGGCCTCAAAGGACGTCGTAGCCTCGGCGACCTCCGTCGCGGCAGGCTGCTCAGCCTCATGCTGTTCAAATTCCCGCGCCGCACGCTCACGCTCGGCCTCGGCAGCCTGCTGGTGGGCAATAGCCTCCTGCTCTGCCACCTCGCGCGCAGCGGCACGCTTTTCCTCAAGGTCGTCGACAAGTTTTTTACCCTTAGCGAGTGCGCCCTTAAAGAAGCTTGAAGCGCTGGCTCCAATCGAAGAGAACGCAGATGCTATATCGGCATGGGGCGTCGCGACCGGTAGATCGGCCGAAAAATCGGTATCGCTCTCATAGGAAACGCGCTGCGGATACTCATCGTAATCGCTGGCGGAATCGTCGTACACATCCTGAACCACCGGAGCGGGTGCAGCGGTGTCCGGCTCGGGTGCAGGGCTGGGCTCGGGTTCCGTCTCGGGCTCGGTATCGACGACGGGCTCGTCGGCAGGCGCGGCGACAGGTTCAACCGAAGCAGGCGCGGGATCGATCGTCGGCTCCTCGCCCTCTTCGTAATCAAGCGTGCACGACTCGGGAAGCATCCCCAAGGCACGAATGGCATCAGAACCAAAGCGAATATTACCGGCAGCATTGCGATACAGCTTGGGCTCGGGCTCGCTCGGCTCAGCGACAGCGGGCGCCCCAATCGACTCGACGACATCCTCATCCGCGACCGGCTCGGCAGCAACCTCGGCTTCAGCCTGAGCCTCGGGAGCAATGACACCAATCAGGGTTTCGTCAGCTGAGGCACCCTCAAAGCCATCGATCTGCTCGTCAAAAACTTCGCCCTGCTCGGATTCGGGAGCGATCGGCTGGCCAAACTCGTCCTCGTTGTAGGAGGGTTCTTCGTACTCGATCGTGTTGCCGTAGTCGTTTTGCTGCTGGGCAGCGGCATACTCAGCCGCCGCGCGCGCCATCTCCTCGGCACGACGCTTTTGCTCACCAAAATAGTCATCAAACGGAATGTCGTTGGGGAACTCGTTTTCGCCTTGGTAAGGAGCAACGTTATCCATGACACCGAGCATCGCGGCTACAGAAGACTTATTGCAGACCGCACCGGACGTATAGGGAAGAACAAAACGGTTGGCAATGATATTGGCCGCGTTGGCGAGCGCCACAAGAGAGGCGAGGATCGCAACGATCCAAAGCAGAACCTTCAAAGCGCCGGGGAGCGGCAGAATACGCAGAATGGCGACGGCAGCGGGGACAATCGTGGCGACCGGCAGCATCTTGGCGATGAGCGCGCGATACGGCGCATACGGTTCGCGAGCGAGGAGCTCGGCACGCGGAGAATCGTAATGGGCGACAACAACCACCGGACGGTTGCGCGGAGATGCAAGCGGACCTGTGGCCTTGTGATAGGCAATGACATTTTGACTCACGCCCGTCTTGCCCAGGCGAGAAATAACAGGGCGACCGGTACGCTCGAGCACATACAACACAGCACCGACGATGGCCAGCAGAACACCGATTAAGCCGATGCTGCCGCCAATACCCATAAGCAGGGCACCGGCAAAAGACAGAATGCCTGTGACGGCAAATGCCAGCCTGCTGGGTGCAGGAGCGTTAAATTCCTGGACTTCGGGATCAAAGCCATGATTGCGGAAGATCTGGGCGATATCCTCGGCAGCCAAACGCTCTTCTTCGCTGCACGCCGGCGTGATGCCCGTGCCCTGTAGCAGATGATTGATATAGTTCTGGGTGTTCGCCATGTGCGCTCCACATCCATAATCCGACAAATAGGCCCAATGCTTGCACATTAGAACCGTATATAGTCGAAAGTATACCCCGAGCGAACGCAATCGGCCGAATTCTGGGCATCTTAACGCACTGAGCGGACAAGGATATAGCCTAATCTCCATATCGGATTAAAATCATGGCATCAAATAACCTTCCCATGCGAGGATTCTATGACGGTAAGCGATATGACCGTGACAAACAAAACAAATGCGCCAGAACCCGGTTTCGACAAAACCGCCCAGCGTATCCTCAACCTTTTCTTTGTCCTCAACAGTTCCCCCGAGCCCGTAACTACCGAGCAGATCGTGCTGGATTCTGACCTAGGCTACGGATCGGGCAACGTCGACTCGGATAAGCGAAAATTTCGCCGCGACCGCGACAAGCTACTCGAGCGGGGCATTGTGATCAAGGAAGTTCGCGCCGCGGGTGCCCAGGAGACCGAGGAGAGCGCCTGGACAATCGACCGTGAGCATACGTTTGCCGCGGGCGGCTTGATCACCGCAGACGATGCCGACATTCTGCTAAACGCTATCGATCAGACCCTCATCACGGGCTCTTCGGCCTTTGCGACCCCGCTCGCCGACATACGCTCCAAAATTGCCTATCTTACCGGCGAGACGAATACGGCCGAGCCCCCCGTTCTTCACTCGCCGACGGTCGATGCGGTATGGAGCGCGTTTGCCGACCGATGCGCGCTGCGCTTTTTGTATCAAAACGGACGGGGTGAGCAACGACAACGCACTGTTTGCGTCTACGGCATGTTCGAGCGCGAAGGAACGGCCTACTTTTGCGGCCTAGATGACGCCACCGGCAAAATCAGAACCTTTCGCTGCGATCGCATCGTTCGTGCGTGGCGTCCATCGCGGGCCTACGCCATTCCCGCAGACTTCAATCTCAACGATTACCTCTTCTTTGAATTCGATTTCTCCGATTGCCAGCCCGTCACGGCAACTTTCTCGTTTGCTCCGCAGGCTCAATCCGACATGGTCCACGGCCTCACACGTGGGCGAGGAAGGCTCGAGCACGCCAAAGACGGCTGGACCTGGACCGTTGACGTTCGCGACCTGAATGCGGCGGCGTCATTTTGCATGGAACACAGCGTTGACGGTATGAGGCCCGTAGCGCCCAACGAACTCAAGCAGGCGTGGAACCGCCTCATCGAAAGGACAGTGAGCGCTCATGGCCGTGCGTAAGCTCACCAGCGAACAAAGGCTCTCGCGCTCCATCGACATTATGGAGGCACTCTATGCCGCCGGCGAGGCGGGCATGACGCGAGACGAAATCTGCAGTCGCTTCGATATCTCCGGAGCTTCGCTCGACGAGATCATCGGCATCATCTCGACGCTCGCAGACCGCGAATCGGGCGCGCGCATCATTTGCGAATGCCACGATGAACGTGTGGTTCTCATCGGCGATGCGGGCCGTGTGCTGCCGCTTCGCCTGAGTGCCGCCGAGGGCGCCGTACTCAACCATGAATTGGAGTCACTCGGAATCGAGGAGTGCGCGGCGGCGCGTATCCGGCGCGCACTCCTTCCGGCGGAACTCGGATACAACCAACGCGTTGACGATACCGTCGCCCGCGGATCTTATTGGCAGCAACTCTGCTGTGCAATTCAGGATGGCGTGCGATGCCTCGTCACCTACCGCTCCCTGGACGACCAGCATCCACGCAGGCGATTGATCGACCCCCTAAAGATCACGACCAACGGCGACCAAACGTACCTGATTGCCTGGGATGTCGAGGCAGACGGGCAGCGCTCCTACCGTATGGACAAGATCGAGGAGCTTCTGCTGACGGAGGACTCCGTCGTGCGTCACACGACCGAAAACACGTCCCTGCACGATTCCCTTGCACAGGCAAGCCAGAGCGTTAAGCTCCTGATGCCGCTCGATATGGCAGAACGCGTGAGGTGGGCAGGTATCAGGTCAATTAAAGCCGATGGGGAGGGTACGGCAAGCGTGACCGTTTCCTATAGCTCCGAAAACTGGCTGTTTAGCCAGATTATCGCAGCGGGCGGAGCCATCCGCATCGCAGACGACCCCGCCCTTTCGAAGCGCCTATGTGATGCCGCCGAGGCAATGGCCTTCCGTTCTTAGCGATGGCGTTCGTGCGCTTGGCGCCATAACTGAAGATAGTGGCCGATCTGCGCCGTTTCGATGCGCTGATACGAGCTGGTAGGCAGCGATGTCAGAAATTTCTTGCCGTAACCCTTCGTCACCAGACGCGGGTCGGCCAAAATCAACACGCCGCAATCGGTCGATGAGCGAATCAGGCGACCGGCCGCCTGCTTGACCTCGAGAACCGCCTCGGGCAGCGAGTAGCGTACCCAGGCGCGGTCCTCGCGCAGATTGCGCTCGCACGAGAGAGGATCGGTGGGGCTCGAGAATGGCAGCTTGGGGATAATGACGCATCTCAGCGTCTCGCCGCTGGCATCGAAGCCCTCCCAAAAAGCCTTGAGAGCAAAGAGCGACGAGGTCGACTCGTTGATAAAGCGATCGCGCAAGCGACGGGGAGACGAATTGCGCTGCTGACAATTGAGTTCCAGGCCGGCACGCGCCAGCTTGGGCTCAACCCGAGCGTACAGGTCTTCCATATCGCGGCGATTGGTGAACAGCGTGAGCACCGACCCGCCCATGGCAAGATGGGCATCGACCAGTACGCGCTCGAGCGCGGACAGATAGCCCTCGCGGTCGCGAGGGTCGGGAATGTCCCCCGCCACGACTACGGCCATGTTCGAATCGAAGTCATAGCTCGAATCCAGATGTAGTGACGAGGATGCCGAAGCGGCGATGCGATCGAGGCCTACGGCATGGTTAAAGTGCTCAAAGCTCTTGGACACCGTCATGGTTGCCGAGGCAAAGATGGCCGTATGTACCTCGGGCAGCCACTCGTTCGCCAGGGCCTCGCCGATGTCGATGCGCTCGGCGGTCATGGATTCTCCGCCCGCACGTAGGCGGCGGTTGACCTGCAGCGAGTACACATAATGCTCGTCGGTGCCGTCAATGATGAGCTTGAGGTTCTCGGCCAGCTCGTGCAGACGGCGCGAAATATCGCCCAGGTCGACGACGACCTCGGGTTTATCGGCAACGACAGCCTGCACCAGCGCGGCAACATTTTTATCCGCCTGCTCCAGGGCATCGATAGCAGCGCTGGCAGACTGCAAGAAGTCATGCCAGTCATCCGACTCGCGCAACTCGGGGCCAATCCACAGATTTGCGCTGTCGTAGCCACCGCGGGCGCGACGGCCGAGCTCACGCACGCCGTCAAACACCTCGGCGAGTGCCATGCTCGCGCGTGCGACCGTAGACGTCGCCTTCGCGGTGAGCCCCAGATAAAGCGTGGAGCCTTCGGATGTCGACAAATCACGAGATACCTGGCTCAATGCACCGGAGCTCGACCCGCCAAGGCGCTCAAATAGCACGCGAGATTCGTCTGCCGAGACCACGCGCGCCCACTGGCGGCGCGCCTCGCGCTCGATGGAATGGGCCTCGTCGATTACCCAGTGGCGGATGGGAGGCAAAATTCTCCCTTCGGCCGCAACGTTGCGAAACAGCAGGGAATGATTTGTGACCACAACATCGGCATGCGCCGCGCGACGACGGGCACCGTGGACGAGGCATTTATCGGGGAAGAACGGACACAGGCGGCGAGCGCATTCGCGCGAGGCCGTCGTAAAGTCGGGACGGTTGACGCTGCGCCAGCGAATGCCGAGCGAATCGAGGTCACCATCGGCAGATTGGCACACATACGCCATGATCACCGCAACCGCTGTGAGCGTGTCGGCAGGATCGCGCTTGGTGGTAATCTCGGCCTGACTTCGGCTCATGCGCTCGAGTTTGCGCAGGCACGGATAGTGGTCATATCCCTTGAGCGCACAGAATGACAAGCCTCCGTCCAGCTGTTCGGCGAGTTTTGGCAGCTCGTGGTACATAAGCTGATCGGCAAGATTATTCGATTTGGTCGCAATGCCAACGGTAATGTTGTTTCGGCGGGCGGCCTCGGCAAAGGGCACGAGATACGCCATCGATTTACCGACGCCCGTACCGGCCTCTATCACGCGATGCGTATCCGTAACCAACGCGTCGCGCACCTCGAGCGCCATGGCAATCTGCTCGTCGCGCGGCTCATAAGTGGGATACATGCGATTGACTAGACCACCGGGGGCATAATCCGCCTCAATCTCTTCGCGGCTCGGCATGTTAAGAACCGGCAGCTCGTCGGCATCCACGCGATCATCGGCGCGATCGGCCTTGAGCACGTCGGCGCGGGCGGCGGCAAGCGAGAAAATCGAGCCGGGGTTTTGACCTGCCAAAAAAGAGAAAATGGGACGATAGGACCAAGGAACATCCGCGTGCATATCCGCCAGACGCGCCATAAGGCCCTGCGGCAAGTCCGTAAGGGCAACCAGCAGCACGCGCCACACCCCACACAGGGCATCGACATCCGCATTTGCACGGTGCGACACGGAGTCGCAGCCAAACAGATCGGCCATAAAGGACAACTTGTGCGATGCCAGGCGCGGCAGCGCGATACGGGACAACGCCAGCGAATCGATCCAGATGTCGCTGACGTTGACACCGCCCTTGACCGATTCGATGAATGATCGGTCAAACGTGGCATTGTGCGCGATAACCGGGCACCCGCCCACAAAATCGGCGAGCGCAGCCACGGCCTCTACAGCCGAGGGGGCATCGGCCACATCGGCGTTTGTGATGCTTGTGAGCTCAGTGATTTCGGCAGGGATCAGCTGCTTGGGATGCACAAACGTGTCAAAGCGGTCAACGACCTCGCGGCCCGAAAGACGGGCCGCGGAAATCTCGATAAGCTCGTTGTCCTGGACCGAAAGACCCGTGGTCTCGGTATCGAGGACGATAACATCCTCCTCGATAAGGCCAAACGATTGTGTGCGGGCACGCTCGGCGAGCGTTGCATAGGAATCAATGACAAACCGCGGCGTTCCAGGAGATACAGCATCCTCGATTAGCATGCAATGCCCGCTCGACGGAGACCCATGCGAATCAGACTGTCACAGACCTGCGGGAAGGTCATGTCTTTGGTATGACGAATCTCGTCCGGATACAGCGACGTATCGGTCATACCAGGAATCGTATTGGTCTCGAGGATGACGGGGCCGTCCTCGCTCACGATAAAATCGCTGCGCGAAATGCCCAGACAGCCGAGGGCTTTGTGGGCCGCACAGGCTAGTTCCTGGGCACGAGCATAGTTTTCGGGCGAAATCTGCGCCGGAATACGGTGGATATCCGTGGGATCGACGTACTTCACATCCAGGTCGTAGAACTCACAGTCCTCAGGCTTGCGAATCTCGACGATCGGCAGGGCGCGCACGTCATCCTCGCCGTAGACGCCTACGGTAATCTCGGTTCCCTCGATGCACTTTTCGACCAGCACCTTATCGCCGTACTCAAAGGCCTTGGCGATGGCGGCAGGCAGCTCAGAGGGCTCGTGTACCAGGGAGATGCCGTAGCTGGAGCCGTTGACGGCGGGCTTTACAAAGCAACGCTCGCCGCAAATCTCAACGATGCGATCGATATCAACCTCGTCGCCCGCCTCAAGCGCCAAACCGGGGGCAATGGGGATGCCCGCCTTGGCATACAGAAGCTTTGAAACCTCTTTATCGGCGCCACACGCACTGGCGAGCACACCCGACGCCGTATAGGGGATACCCAGCGTCTCCATGGCTCCCTGCATGGCGCCATCCTCGCCGCCGGCGCCGTGCATGGCGATAAACGCCACGTCAAAATCGCCAGTTGCCATAGTCACCATAAAATCATCGGCAGCCGTATCGAGCAGCTCCACCGAAGTGTAGCCAGCCTCCTTTAGGGCCACCACGACGTTCTTTCCTGAATTGAGCGAAATCTCGCGCTCGGCGGAATGGCCGCCCGCCAAGACCGCTACGTGCATGTTCTCTAGGCTTTTACCCGGCATGGGCAGACTCCTCCTCTATGATTTCTGCAGCTGATACCATATTGTAGCGATACCCCCTACGTTTCCCCAAAATCGAAAGGCTTCCATGAATCCCAGGACTAAATCTCAGGACATTCGCGACTTGAGCCAAAACGATATTCGCGAGCTCGTGGCCGAACTCGGCCAGCCCGCTTTCCGCGCGAAGCAGCTCATTGAATGGGTTTTTGAGAAGAACGTTTGTTCGTTTGACGATATGACCAACCTTCCCAAGGCTTTCCGCGAGCAGTTAAAGGAGGCCTTTGCCTTCGACACGCCGACCGAGCTCACCAAGCAGGTGTCCAAGGACGGCTCTCGTAAATACCTACTCGAGTACCACGATGGCATTTCTGTCGAGACCGTCGGCATGCCCCGTCGTAACAAGCTCTCTGTCTGCGTATCCACCCAAGCCGGCTGCGGAATGGGCTGTGCTTTTTGCGCTACCGGTCTCAACGGCCTCAGGCGCTCGCTGACCGCCCAGGAAATCGTCGACCAGGTACTTCACGTTTCCAATGATTTTGGCGAGCGCGCGACAAGCGTAGTGTTCATGGGCCAGGGCGAGCCTTTTGCCAACTACGATGAGGTTCTTAAGGCGCTGCGCATCCTTAATGACCCCGACGGTATCGGCATTGGAGCGCGCCATCTCACCGTGTCTACCAGCGGTGTTATTCCTGCCATCCGTAAGTTTGCCGACATTCCCGAGCAGTTCACCCTAGCTGTCTCGCTGCACTCCGCTATCCAGTCCACACGCAATAAGCTCATGCCCGGTGTCAAGAAATACACACTCCTGCGCCTTCACGAGGCACTGCAGCTCTACACCGAGAAGACCGGCCGCCGTCCGACATACGAATATGCCATGATCGAGGGCGTCAACGACACCAACCCCGAAATGCAGGCACTCTGCGACTTCTGCGAGGGCACGCTGTGCCACGTCAACCTGATTCAGCTCAACGATATTGAGGGCAGCCCGCTCAAGCCGTCACCGATCCATAAGGTAGAAGACCTTCAACGCCGTCTTGAGTCCCGTGGTATCGAGACCACGATCCGCAACTCTCGTGGCAACGATATCGATGCGGCTTGTGGCCAACTCAAGCAGCGTTTCAAAGTTCAGAAGAACGCGTAGGGGAGACCAGCCTAAACGTTTCATGTGAAACATCAGAAAGCCCCGGTTGCTTAATTGCAACTGGGGCTGTTTCATATTCATCGATTATCTGCATCATACGATTGTCCAGCATTATTTAGGACGATATTAGGGATCCCTGTACTGGTGATCAGACAAGGAACCCTTCAGAATAGATGAGTCATTGTTAGGTACCTAAAGGCCTACATTTTCCCATTGATGATTAACCCAATCTTGGTTGATCTTGGGATTCTTAGTCATCTGAGCCGTACGCATGGCAACGTCCTCGGTCATAACATCCATTTTCTTTTTTGAGGTATCAACGATATCCTGCGCTCCGCGAAGTAAACGACCACGCAATTCATCATCTGTCGCAATCTTATAACCGGCAAAAGCGCCAACTGCAACAGTAGCAGCCAAAGCGACAGCAGTCAGAACTTTATTCCTCATCCTGACCTCCTTGATCAAACTGAATGATTTCGCCAAGAATGCGAGAGAGTTCCTCTTCATCCTTAAATTCAATCTCGATCTTGTTCTTGCCGCGCGAGCTCTTTACGCGAACGTTCGTGTTAAACACCTGACGCAGAACGCGTGCCGCCTTCTTAAAAGACTGAGGCGTTGCGGTTCGAGGCGTTTTTGGTGTCTCTCCGGCAGAAAACAACGGAGCTAGATTTTCTGTCGCGCGGACGGACAATCCTTCCGCAACAACCTTCTCAGCTAACTTAATGCGTGCATCTTCGTATGGAACTGCAAGAATTGCACGAGCATGGCCAGCAGTCAGTTTACCTTCAAAGATCATCTGCTGAACAACCTCTGGAAGATCAAGTAGGCGCAGCGAATTGGTGATTGCAGAGCGAGACTTGCTAACAGCCTTCGACAAGGCCTCTTGAGTCATACCACTCGCATCGATGAGCTGTCGATACCCCTTAGCCTCTTCGACGGGATTGAGATCAGAGCGTTGCAGATTTTCAATCAATGCAAGCGCAAGCATCTGTTCATCATCAACATCTTTTATGATGACAGGAACTTCCTCAAGTCCAGCGAGCTTAGAAGCCTGATAACGGCGCTCACCCGCGATAATCTCATAGCCATTACCGTGCTTGCGTACAAGAAGTGGCTGAAGAACACCATGCTCCTGAATCGACTCACTCAACTCTCGAAGCTCGGTCTCATTAAAATGAATTCTGGGTTGGTTGGGATTCGGAACGATATCTTCGATTGGAAGTTTAGTTTCCGAAGCAGTATTGGATGCGGACGTCGCAGATCCACCGGTCTCATATTCTGCTTCGGAGACCAATGCATTGAGTCCGCGACCCAAACCGCCACGCTTCCTAGGACTAGGCACGCTTGATCACCTCTTTGGCAAGGTTCATATACGCCTTTGCACCCTTATTTTGCGGCGCATATGTAATTACCGGCTCACCGAACGACGGTGCTTCTGATATTTTAACCGTACGCGGAATCAAGGTCTTAAATGCCTTATCGCCAAAGTACGACTGCACTTCTTCGACAACCTGATTTGAGAGCGATGTTCGCGAATCATACATCGTCATAAGCACGCCATAGGTATCAAGGCTCTTATTTAGGCGTGTTTTGACCATCTTCATCGACTCAAGCAGCTTCGTGACACCTTCGAGTGCGTAATACTCACACTGAATCGGAATCAGAACACTGTCCGCCGCCGTCAACGCATTAATGGTCAGCAAGCCAAGTGAAGGCGGACAGTCAATAAATATAAAATCAAACTCATCCTTAACAGGCTCAAGCAGATCTTTCAAGCGTGTTTCTCGTGCAATTGCGCTTACAAGCTCAATTTCGGCACCTGCAAGCTGGATAGTAGCCGGAATTACAAATACTTTACTGCAATTTGTATCCAGAACAAGCGATTCAGCCGGAACATCATTCAGCAATGCATCATAGATACAGTTATCGAGTTCTTCTTTTTCGATTCCAAAGCCGCTCGTGCTATTACCCTGTGGATCAAAATCGACAATCAGCGTCTTTCGACCCAGTTCACCCAGTGCTGCTGCAAGGTTTACTGCTGTGGTGGACTTACCCACACCACCCTTTTGATTGATGATTGCAATGATACGCGTGTCTTTTGCGCTCTTCGAACGCTTAACGTCGCGAAATCCCACGGTCCCTCCTGGTGTATTTTAAGCTGTTAAACGGAGGATGTTTCACGTGAAACATTCCGATTCATCATCTGTTATGTTTCACGTGAAACATAACAAGTAATCACTATCCATTATGTTTCACGTGAAACATCTAGGCAAGCGGATTCTTCTTCGCCATGCCATTAGCACGTGGAAGCGAGATAGCTGCCGGACGAGATTTTTTTAGAATGATAAACTCGCGATGACCCAAGCCATTTGGCAAATCTAAATCATCTGTCATAAGTGTGGTGAACCCGCATATGCTAGCGGCGGTTAGACCAGACTGAAGTTCGACGTCTGACGGGTTTCCCTTAGTGATAACAAAGAGACCACTATCTATTAGAAATGGTGAAGCGTACTCGACGAGAACTGGTAACGGTGCAAGTGCACGAGCAGTAACAACAGCAAACTGTTTCTTATGGCTTCGGGCATATTCTTCAAGACGATCATGAACCGCGTGAGCATGCTTGAGACTGAGAGCCTCAACAAATGAGTTAACGGCATCAACCTTCTTGCCAACCGAATCGATATAGGTAGCCTTACGTCCGCTAGCAATTGTCAAAGGGATACCGGGAAACCCAGCACCAGTACCCATGTCTAACAAAGCGCCTTCTGGAGCTATGTCTATATAGGGAAGCAACACAAGCGAATCAAGAATATGAAGAACAGCCGCATCTTCGATATTTAGGATGCGCGTAAGATTGGTGGTCTTATTAGCCTCCAAAACGAGATCAAGATGCTCAATACAGGAGCGTAGGGCATCATGGGAGACCTTCAAAGAATAGTCTTCGCAATACGAAATTAGACGACTAAGCATCTGACTTGTCTGCTCATCGGTTAGTACAAACAAGACAAACTCCTATCTGACAAAAATCAGTGTATCAAGAACTTTTGACAAAAAAAGGGGACGTGGAAACCACGCCCCCTTAAGATAAGCTCGTTTAGGTTATCGAGCAACAATCACAACATGACGATCGGGGTCAGAACCCTCGGAATGCGTGTCGACGGCATCGTTGCCGCGAAGAGCAATATGAACCAGACGGCGCTCGTAGGCATTCATGGGAGGAAGCGAAACGCTTTTGTGGGTGCGAACTGCCCGCTCGGCAGCAGACTGAGCCATAGAGGCAACTTTGTCCTGGCGGCGGCTCTTATATCCCTCGACGTCGACGACAACCGGATACCTAAAGCCAAGCTTGCGGCTCACCAACAGCGAGAACATAACCTGAAGGGCATCAAGGGTGCGACCATGACGACCAATTAGGACGGCAAGGTCGGGAGCCGTTACATCAAGAATCAGTTCGCCCTCGTCGCCCTCATACTCATCGATAGGAGAGTTGGCGGCGTCGAAATGCGAAAGGATGGAACGAAGAATAGAAATCGCAACATCGGCAATGGTGTCGAGCTCTTCATCCGTAAGCTCTTCACCAGCCTTGTAGCGCTGTGCAATCTCGAGATAATCGCCCGCGGCCTGCGGGGCAACCTCCTCAAGCATATCCTCGACGATCTCTTCAGACATAACGTACTCCAAAAGTTAGGTACCTAAATAAGATTACTATACCGCTACTTCTTCTTGTGCGGGCGCGGCTTCTTCTCGCGACGCGTGACCTCAACCTGCAGCGGGGCGTTCTTAAGACGCTCCTCCTCTTCGGCCTTAGCCTTCTCGATAACCTTCTGCGTCACAAAGATCTGCTGGATGACCTGCCAGGCAGAAGACACGTCGTAGTACAAAAGAACACCAACGGGCAGGCTCCAACCCATCCAGAGCATCATGACGGTCATGACGACGGCCATCATACGCATGCTCTGGGCCTGCTGACCAGTCTGATTGCGCGACATGTACAGCTGCGGAATCAGGGTCAGGACAGCAAACAGAATCAGGCAAACCAGCGCAGGCAGTGCGACCATAAAGCCATCGGCAAAAGAGGCACTCGGCGTGGTAGTCAGATCGGGCAGAATGTTGAAGAACGAGAAGGTGCCCTCGTTAAAGTAATGCGGCAGGTTGCGCAGAAGCGTAAACAGGGCGATGAGGATAGGCATCTGAATCAGAAGCGGCAGGCAGCCGGACAGCGGATTGAACTTGTTCTCGCTGTAGAACTTCTGCATCTCCTCGGCCTGACGCTGGGGATCGTCGGCGTAGCGCTCCTGGATCTCGAGCATCTTGGGCTGCAGCACCTGCATACGGGCCGTCGACTTGGTCGACTTGAGCATGAGCGGCGTCAGCAGCAGACGGACGATGACCACCAGGATAATGATGGACAGGCCCCAGTCGACCGCAAAGGTCTGGATGAGCTTGAGCAGCTCGAAAAGGATGTTAACGATCCAATCCCACATGTAATTTTTCCTCCGATAGCGAGTGCCCGCTAGGGCACAGGGTCATAACCGCCGACGTGCAGGGGATTGCAGCGAGCGATGCGCCTCACGGCAAGCCAGCAGCCTCTACAAACACCGTATTTCTCGATAGCCTGGACGGCGTAATGAGAACACGTTGGATAATAAATGCAGGCGTCAGGCAATAAGGGCGAAATGACCTGTTGATATATGCGAATAGGAGCGATGGCAACACGTCGCAAAACGTGATTGCTCATCGCTCCTCCCCGGCAACGCCGGCGCGTATCACAAGCGAACGCAATGCCTCGTTCATCTCCTCCGGCGACGAGATCCTCGTCTTGGGGGTCGCGAACAAGATGATGTCATAACCCGCAACGGGAAATCCGCAGCTGCGGGCGGCCTCGCGCATCACACGCTTAGAACGATTGCGCACAACTGCGCAACCGAGTCGTTTAGCACCAACGAAGGCGACCCTTCCAGAGTCGCCTTCGCCAACCGATTCACATATGGTCATTCGAATCAGAGGATGATTGAAACGACGCCCCTGACTGAACACATGCTCGAAATCTTGCCGAGACTTAATAGTCTTCATGCGAGATGTGTGTATCGCTGCTAGACAGTGAGACGCTTGCGGCCCTTGGCGCGGCGACGGGCGAGCACGGCACGACCACCCTTGGTGGCCATACGGGCACGGAAGCCATGGGTCTTGGCACGCTTACGCTTATTAGGCTGATACGTACGCTTCATCTTAAGTTCCTCCTGCTGCATTTCGAGTGTCCGCGAGGGCGCGGACGCAGATATAGACACGTGAGCTTGAAGATTGTAGGGAAATCAATGTTCAAATGTCAAGAAATCAAAGGTAAAAGGTTGCGCAGTTCACACGGTTCCGCCATAAGCCGGATGAGTTTTTGAGTATGACTCCAACTTTTCACGATATTTCACCGAGTTTTCAACAGGTCATGTTGCCAATGTTGAGAACTTTTCGCCCATTTTCCAAAGTTTTCAACATATTTTGAAAACTTGTCGAAAGATGAGAAACATTGCGCGGTGAGCTACTATTTATCCGAAACCTTTTGAAAGATTGCGAGCGGCATGTCTGACGACTTTTACACCATGGTCGATTCCGGTGACCCGGCACCCGACAACGAGCACATTAACGGCGTACGCGAAGAGCGCAAAGAGGGCGAGCAGACATCGAAACAGACACCGAAAACCATGTATGCGGCGCGCATCGCCGTCTATGACGACATGCTTTCGACCCCGCGCGTGATCGTCATCGAGCCGCAAGACATCCGCACGTATCTGGAAGAGACGACTAACACCGTCTACCAGTGCATGAAAGAGCAAGGCGGACACATCTCACTCATGGTTATCCGCGAGATTGTCGAAAACTTTATCCACGCCCACTTTGCCGAGCCCATTATCTCGATCCTGGACGGCGGGGAAACTATCCGCTTTGCCGACCAAGGTCCGGGCATCGACGACAAAGAGCGCGCCTTCGACTTTGGCGTGACCAGCGCAAACAGCAAGATGAAGCGGTATATACGCGGCACCGGGGCAGGTTTTCCCATGGTGCAGGAATACCTGGAAAACGCCGGCGGGGCAGTCTCCATCGAAGACAACATGGGCAATGGCACCGTCGTCACGGTGAGCCTCGACCCCAAGCGCGTGCAGGAAATTGAGCGCGCGGGAGGGCGCGGGGCAGCCGTGCGCCCCGAGGCCCAGGGGTCGGAATACCCACTGCCGGGAGCATTTCCACAGCAAGCAATGATGACTCCGCAGCAAACCATGGCCGCGTCCTCACTACAACAGCCCATGGCTTCGCAGCAGATGCATCAACCCGGCATGCCGCCCATGCAGGACCCCCAGCCCGCGGGACAGACGACAACTCAAGGCTCGGCAGAGTCCATGGTCCCGGCCGATTTGGATGCAGCCGTGATGCAGCAGGTGACGGGCATGCAAGGAGCTCGGCAGATGGGCTTCCAACCGTACCCGCAGGCATATCCGGGACAATATATGCCGCAGCAGGGATACTCCCAGCAATATATGCAGCAGTATCCCCAGGGCTATCAGCAGCCGTATCAGCAGATGCCGCAGCCGTACCATCCCTGGGCCCAGCAGATGCCGCCGCAGCCATACCAACAGTGGCCGCAAAGTTTTCAACAGCCGATGCCAACCATGCAGAGTTCTCAACAACCAGCAGCTCAAATGATGTATCCTAATGCGGCGAATCAATACGCACAGCCGCAACCGGACGTATTTGTGAGCGAGCGCGGCAACGCGGCGCTGGGATATCTGGCTCAAAACCAAGAGTGCGGCGCCACCGACCTGGCGCGAGCATTTGGAAACTCCGCGCCCACGTGGTCACGCACACTCAATGACTTGGCGCAGGCCGGCTTGGTAATCAAACACGGTCAGAAATACCATCTGACCGAACTCGGCAGCGCTCGCGTGCGTGCCCAAAGTTAAGGAACGGGAGAGACAGTGGACGAGGAAGCAAGCATCATCCTGGAGGATGCCATCGCCTTTTGCCAGCGCGACGGCCAAGATGCACGCCTCATCAACATGTTGGGGCAATCGCGTGCCGTGAGCCTGACCGAGGACACCTTGACCATCGAGGCACCGTCGCGCTTTGCCATTGCGCAGCTCAAAAAGCACCAGCCGACTATCGAGCACTACCTAGAAGAGATTGCCTTTGCGCCGATCGCGCTCAACATCGTGGCCCCGCAGGGTCCCACGACAGGCGCCACGGGGGCGGCACCCGTCACTCCCCCTTTGACGACCGTCGCCCCCGTGGCGGCTCCGGAGACCAATGCGAGCGATGTTTCCCGTGAAACCATGCCCCACGCAACAGCCGCGCCGGTAGCAACCGCCCCCAGCGTTTCACACATGCCCGTCGCGCACGACGCGGCGCCGGGCGAAGAACCGGGCGTCGCGATTAAAAACACGCTGTCGGCCGACGATTTCCGCCGCATGATGAATCAGATGAAGGGCGTGACACCCGCCAAGAGCGCAAAACCAGTCTCGACATCGCCTGTGAGCGTCCCCACGGCTGCTGCGGCGGGCGAGCAGAACGCCGATGGCGCGCCCCTCGTGGCCAACTCAAAATTCACCTTCGAAAACTTTGTCTACGGCCCCGAAAACAGCCACGCCTATCGTTCGGCGCTTAAATTCGCCGCACTCGCAGACGAACGCGGTACTTGCACATCCCTGTTCATCTATGGCAAATCGGGCTTAGGCAAGACCCACCTGCTGCTCGCTATCAAAAACGAGCTCGCCGAGAAGTCGCCCGAGATCAAAGTGAAATACGCCAACTCACAGGCATACATCGATGATCTGATGACAGAATTCGACCGCCAAAAGAAGAGTAACGCTCCCATCATGCAGGCATACCACGGCGTGGACGTGCTCATCATCGATGACATCCAAAACATCATCGGCAAGCGCGCGAGCGTGGATTACTTTTTCCAGCTCATGGACGAGTTTATCCGCAACAACAAGAAGGTCGTGATTGCCGCAGACCGTGCGCCCAAGGATCTGAACATGGACGAGCGCCTGACCAGCCGCTTTAACGCCGGCATGCTCTGCTTGGTAGCAGAGCCCAGCTACGAGATGAAGTACAAGATTCTGCAGCGCTATTACGAGAACACGATCGCGGCGGCGCCCGAGGCGGGCGACGACTCGCTGCTGGCGGCCTACGGTGGCGACAGCGGACATCTGACCGACGAGCACTTTAAACATATGGCGGAGGTATCGGGCACCAACATCCGTGAGCTCGAGAGCTTCTGCGAGCGCTGCGCCGGGGAGGCGGGCGACCGCGAGCGCGAGGGTAGCGAGCTGAGCTTCGACGACATCGATGCCATCGCCAGCCAGTACTTCGACACGTCGGCCAAAAAGATCAACGTGCAGACAGTTCAGTCTGTTATCGAGGAGCAGTACGGCGTGACGCATGAGGAGCTCATTGGTCCGCGCCGCAATGCCAATATCGCCAAGGCTCGCCATATCGCCATTTACCTAGCGATCGAGATGTGCGAGATGACAACCACCGCCGTGGGTGCGGAGTTTGGCAACCGCAACCACTCGACCGTCAGCACGAGCTACAAAAAAGTCCAGAAGATGATCCAGGAAGACCGGACCGTGACCGAGGACCTCAAATCGCTACGGGACAAAATTACACTGCGCTCGTAGGGAAATAGGCACACCTGTTGAAAACTTGTCGAAACCGCGGGCATAAGGTGTCTAAAACCCAGCCCGCTCCGATGAAAAGTTTTGCGCAGGTTTTGAACGTGGAAAACGACCCCTGTTGCACACAGGGAACTGTCGATTCTCTTTTTGGGTTTGACCTGCATGTTTGGGAGTAATCAACAGTTTCGTCAGTACTATTACTATTATTAAGATATTTATATCTATAGAAAGGTATTAAAAGATGAAGTTCACCGTCAGCCAGAGCTCGCTTACGCAAGCAATCGGCGTCGTCATGAAGGGTGTCGCTTCGGCATCCACCCTCCCTATTCTGTCGGGCGTGCTCATCAAGGCACAAGACGGCATCTTGGAATTCCAAACCTCTAACTACACTATCTCGATTCGTCACCGCATCGCGGCACATGTGGAAGAGGAAGGTGAGATGGTAATCCCCTGCAAGATGCTCTCCAACATCACCAAGACCCTTCCCGATGCCCCAGTTACCTTTGAGCTTTCGGAGCGCCAGGTGCTGATCGGTTGCGAGAAGAGTTCCTTCCGCCTGAATACGCTCGATGCCAACGATTTCCCCGAGTTCCCGGCCTATGCCATCGAGAGCGCCGTTGAGCTCCCGACCGACATTCTGTCCGAGATGGTCAGCCGCGTGTGGCGCGTCACCTCGACCGACAAGGCCCGCCCCATCCTGGGCGGTGTGCATATGAGAGTCGAAAACAACACCGTGCGCCTGGTGGCGACCGACTCCTTCCGTCTGGCCGTGTGCGATACGCAGGTGGAGACCTCGACGCTCGAGGGCTCCTTTGAGCTCAACGTGCCGGCCGATGCCTTCAACGACGCCCTGAGCATCATGGCGAGCCAGGCGACCATTATGATCGGTGCCACCGACACCCAGGTTGTCTTTGAAGCCGGCAACACCACCTACGTGTCGCGCCGCATAGAGGGTATGTATCCCAACTACAAGCAGCTCATCCCCGATTCGTGCGTAACGAGCGTCAAGATCGACGTGGCGGCTTTTAATGCCGCCCTCAAGCGCGTGGCGGTCATCGCGAGCGCCAACCCCGCCGTCAAGTTTGAGATCGATGTCGAGAACGGCCAGATGGGCCTGTCCTCCATCTCCAATGACCAGGATCTGGCGCAGGAGACGATCGATGTCGAGGCCGAGGGCGAGTCGGGTACCATTGCCTTTAACTACCACTACATCTTTGGCTGTCTCAACGCCCTGTCCAAGGAGAAGGAGATCACGCTGGAGCTCAAGAGCTATTCGCAGGCCGGCATCTTTAAGTCCTACGACAAGATCAACTATCTGTACCTGGTCATGCCGGTGCGCATCTAGCGGCGCCCTATGGCCATGTTCGCCCGCGATCTTTCCGTCGCGCGCTACCGCAGCTTCGATAGCTATCGCCTGGAACTGAGCGATGGCGTGACGGTGCTCGCGGGGCCCAATGCGGCGGGAAAGACCAACCTCATAGAGGCGCTGCAGCTGCTAACGAGCGGCGCCTCGTTTAGGCATTCCACTGCCGTCGAGCTTGTGCACGACGGCACGGGTTTGTGCAAGGCCGAGCTTAGGCTCGAGGGCGATGGCCGCGTGCTGGACATGGGCCTATGCGTGGAGGACGGTAAGCGTTCGTTTAGCCGCAACGGCAAGCGATGTGCCGCCTCTGGTGTGCGCGGCGTGCTGCCGAGTGTTTTGTTCTGCCCCGATCATCTGGATATGGTTAAGCGCGGTGCCAGCGTGCGTCGCGCCGCGCTCGACGACTTTGGTGTGCAGCTGAGCGCCCGCTATGCCGATCTGGCAAGCGCCTACGGCCGCTGCGTGACGCAGCGCAACGCCCTGCTCAAAGAGACATGGTGCTGCCGTGAGATGCTCGGTGCGTGGAATGAGTCGATTGCCCGCGCCGGATCGGCCCTGCTGGTGCACCGCTTGGCCCTGCTCGATCGCTTGGCCGCCCACGTGCGCAATGCCTACGGGCTGGTTGCGTCCGGGGAGGAGGCCGATGTGGCCTATGCGTCCACGTTGGGGGAGCTGCCCCAGACCGATGACCGCGAGGAGCTGAGGGGCTGGGCATACGAGCGCATGCTCGCGGCGCTCGACGAGCGCGCCGACGAGGAAATCCGCCGCGGCGTGACACTCGTGGGTCCGCACCGCGACGAGATTGAGTTTTCGGTCGCCGGCCGCTCGGCGCGCTCGTTTGCCAGTCAGGGTCAGCAACGTACGTTGGTTCTGGCCTGGAAGGTGGCCGAGGTGGCCGTAGCCCGCGATATTCTGGGTACCGCCCCGCTGCTGCTTTTGGATGACGTGATGAGCGAGCTCGACGGCGATCGCCGCGCCGCTTTTTTGCAGCTGATCGGCGACGACATCCAGACAGTCATAACCACCACCAATTTGGGATACTTTACCGATGAGCTACTTGATCGAGCCAAGGTGGTGAGCATGGGTGAGGCATGCTAATTACGAGCGTGAGAACGGCACGGCTGCCTTCAGTGACTTTTTGGGTGCCGAGCGCCAGCGCATCTTGGCGTCGGCTACGCCCGAGCGTCGTGCGCAAATGGAGGCCGCCGAGGAATCGCGCGCGGTCTACCGTGCTTGGAACGCGGTGTGCTCGGGCACGCGCGAGGGCCGGCACGTGACGGGGCTGCGTTATCTTCCCGAGTCCAACGAGCTGCTGGTGTATCTCGATTCGCCCTCGTGGACACAGGAGATGACACTTTTGCGCGAGATAATCCGCGCACGCATGGAGCGTGCCGGCGCGCATGTGGATGGCCTGGTATTTAAGACGACCCGTCCCGGCCATACGCCGCCCGCGGCAAAGGAGCGCCTGCGCCCGGTCGCGCCCCCGCGCCCGCCCGCGCCGCATGCCGACCTGAATGAAGCCGAGCGCGCCGAGATCGAGCGCCAGGTGTCGCCCATCGAAGACCAAAAACTGCGTGAGGCCCTCCAGAACGCCATGAGGGCCAGTGCCGAGTGGGCCAAGGGCGTGCAAAGCAAAAAAGAGTCTTAAATCGCATCTGGTGGCCTTGTATAGGCAAATACCCTCGTCCCCGAGGGTATTTTTTACGATAAAATAGTAAGGCTATACAGATTTTCTTAACCGAAGGAGGACGTGTGGCAAACGAAAACGATTACGATGGCGGCGAAATTAAGATCCTCGAGGGTCTCGAAGCCGTCCGTAAGCGCCCGGGCATGTATATCGGCTCGACGAGCGCCAGCGGTCTGCACCACCTGGTGTGGGAGATCGTTGACAACTCCGTCGACGAGGCCATGGCCGGTTTCTGCACCGAGATTCAGGTGACGGTCCACGCCGACAACTCCATTACGGTCGTCGATAACGGGCGCGGCATCCCCGTCGACGAGCACCCTGTCAAAAAGATTCCGACGCTCGAGGTCGTCATGACGATCCTTCACGCCGGCGGTAAGTTCGATAACTCGGCCTATAAGGTTTCCGGCGGCCTGCACGGCGTGGGCATCTCCGTTGTCAACGCCCTGTCCAAGCGCGTGGTCGTGCAGGTGCGCCGCGACGGCAATATCTACGAGATGGAATTCTCGCGCGGCAAGACCGTCAAGAAGATGGAGGTCGTGGGCGCCTCGGATTCGACGGGCACCACCGTCTCCTTCTGGCCCGACGACGAGATCTTCGAGACCTGCGTCTACGATTTCGATACACTGCACAATCGTCTGCAAGAGACGGCGTTTCTCAACAAGAACCTCAAGATCGTGCTGACTGACGAGCGCGAGGCGGCTCCCCGCGTGGAGGAGTTTTGCTACGAGGGCGGCATCATCGACTTCGTCAAGTTCCTCAACGACGGCAAGGACGTCCCCGAGGCCTTTAAGGAGCCCATCTACATTGAGGGCAAATCGGACCCGGATGCGCCCGTGGCCAAGATGGGCGAGGTCGAGGTATCCCTGCAGTGGAACGCCGGTTATGGCGAGAACGTCATGTCGTTTGCCAACGACATCTACACCCCCGAGGGCGGCATGCACCTCGAGGGCTTCCGCACCGCCCTCACCCGCGTGATTAACGATTACGCCCGCAAGCAGAACCTGCTTAAGGAGAAAGAGGCCAACCTGAGCGGTGACGACGTGCGCGAGGGTCTCTCGGCCGTCATCTCGGTCAAGCTGCCCGATCCGCAGTTTGAGGGCCAGACCAAGGCCAAGCTCGGTAGTTCCTACATGCGCGCGCTTACGCTCAAGATCGTGACCGACGGTCTTGCCGACTACCTCGAGGAGCACCCCAAGCCCGCCCGCGAGATCGTCAAGAAGGCGCAGCAGGCCTGCAAGGCCCGCAACGCCGCCCGCAAGGCGCGCGAGGCGACCCGTCGCAAGAGCCTGCTCGAGACGGCGTCGCTGCCCGGCAAACTCGCCGACTGCTCGGTGCGCGATGCCGAGCTGACCGAGCTCTTCATCGTAGAGGGCGACTCGGCAGGCGGTTCGGCCAAGGACGGCCGTCGCCGAGACATCCAGGCGATTCTGCCCCTGCGCGGCAAGATTCTGAACGTCGAGCGCGTGGGCGACCATCGTGCGTTCTCGAGCGACACCATCCAGTCGCTGATCACCGCGATCGGTTGCGGCGTCACGACGAGCGCCGGCGACGGCGGCGACTTCGATATCACCAAGGCGCGCTACCACAAGATCATCATCATGACCGATGCAGATGTCGACGGTGCGCATATCCGCATCCTGCTGCTGACGTTCTTCTACAAGTACATGCGTCCGCTGATCGATGCCGGCTATGTCTATGTTGCCTGCCCGCCCATCTTTGGCATTAAGGTGCGCAACAAGATCCACTACGTGTATCCCAACGGCCGACAGCCCGAAGACGAGATTCTGCGCGACACCATTCAGAGCCTGGGCCTGAACCCCGACGACAACGACGAGGACGGCAAGGCCAAGGATGGCAAGATCACCAAGAAGCGCAAGGGCTATACCGTCCAGCGCTACAAGGGCCTGGGTGAGATGGACCCCAAGCAGCTTGCCTCGACGACGATGGACCCCAAGACCCGCATTTTGCAGCGCGTGACGATCGAGGATGCCGTGGTGGCGGACCGTGCCGTACGCGAGCTCATGGGTTCCGAGGTGGGCTATCGCCGCGAGTACATTGAAAAACACGCGCATGATGCACGCTTCTTAGATGCCTAACCTGTTCGGCTTTCCCAGCCACCGCACCTTCGCCCTCAATCGTCGGTCGCGTACCCAAGTACGCTTCCATCCTCTTTCGGGCGAATCTGCGGCACCTGGAAAAGCCGTCTCCGTGGTAGGGAACTAATGGACCACGCAAACCATGAGGAGGTAACGTGGCAGACGATATCAACAACAACGAGGGTATGGACGAGGCCGGCGACGCCGGTATGCCCGATGATCTGAAGCGCCTGCTCGCCCGCGCCGAGCAGGGCGAGGACGGCGATCCGGATTCCTACAACCCCGATGTCGAGGATGAAGAGGAAGAGGATGACGACGCCGAGCTCGAGGAGAGCTTTGGCGCGGTCGATCGCGGCGCCTCGGCCGGCGAGGACATCAACGGCGGCCAGCTCCAGATTTCGGAGTTTGGCCGCGAGATGAAGCAGTCGTTTATCGAGTACTCGATGTCGGTCATTACGGCACGCGCCCTGCCGGACGTGCGCGACGGCTTAAAGCCGGTGCACCGCCGCATCCTGTACGCCATGAACGAGAGCGGCATCTACCCCAACCGCCCGCACAAGAAGTCGGCCTGGACGGTCGGCGAAGTTATCGGTAAGTACCACCCCCACGGCGACTCCGCGGTCTATGAGACCATGGTTCGTCTGGCGCAGTGGTTCTCCATGCGCACGCCGCTTATCGACGGCCACGGCAACTTTGGCAACATCGACGGCGACGGTGCCGCAGCTATGCGTTACACCGAGAGCCGTCTGGCAAAGCCCGCCATGGAGCTGCTCCGCGACCTGCAGAAGGATACCGTCGACTGGCAGCCCAACTACGACGAGTCGCTCGCCGAGCCCGTGGTACTGCCCGCACGCTTCCCCAACCTGCTGGTTAACGGCAGCCAAGGCATCGCTGTAGGCATGGCCACCAATATCGCCCCGCATAATCTCACCGAGGCGATCGAGGCCACCTGCTACCTGATCGACAACCCCGACGCCACCGTCGACGAGCTCATGCAGATTATGCCCGGCCCGGACTTTCCCACCGGTGCCATCATCATGGGTAGCGCCGGCATTAGGCAGAGCTACGAGACCGGCCGCGGTTCCATCACCGTGCGTGCCAAGGCCCATGTGGAGTCCACCAAGACCGGCCGCAGCCGCCTGGTCTTTACCGAGATTCCCTACATGGTCAACAAGGGCACCCTGCAGGAGAAAATCGCCCAGCTCGTAAACGACAAGCGCATCGAGGGCATCTCGGATATGCGCGACGAGTCCAACCAAAAGGGCATCCGTCTGGTCATTGAGCTCAAGAAGGGCGTTATCCCGCAGGTCGTACTTAACAACCTGTATAAGTACACCTCGCTGCAGACCACCTTTGGTGCCAACAATCTGGCGCTCGTCAATGGCGTTCCTAAATGCCTGAGCCTGCGCGAGATGCTGCAGCACTACATCGACCACCAGGTTGACGTAGTCACCCGCCGCACCCACTTTGACCTTAAAAAGGCCCAGGCCCGTGCACATATCCTTGAGGGCTACCTTATGGCCCTCGACCATATCGACGAGGTCATTAGCATCATCCGCTCCTCGCAGACCGATTCCGAGGCCAGCAGCCGCCTGATCGAGCGTTTTGGCTTTACGCCCGAGCAGACCACGGCCATCCTCGAGATGAAGCTGCGTCGCCTGACCGGCCTGGAGCGCGACAAGATCCAGGAAGAGCTGGACGGCCTGCGCCGTGCTATCGCCTACTACGAGGACCTGCTGACACACGAGGAGAAGATTCTGGGCGTCATCAAGGAAGAGATGCGCGAGATCTCCAAGAAGTTTGGCGACAAGCGCCGTACCGAGATCAGCCAGGTCGAGAAGGATCTGGACGTCGAGGACCTCATCGCCGACGAGGACATGGTCGTGACCATCACCCACACCGGCTATGTGAAGCGTATCCCGGTGGCCGCTTACCGCGCCCAGAAGCGCGGCGGCAAGGGCGTGTCGGGCGTCAACCTTAAAGAGGACGACGTTATCGACGAGATGTTTATCGCGTCCACCCACGAGTATGTGCTGTTCTTCTCGAGCAAGGGCAAGGTCTACCGTCTGAAGGTGCACGAGCTGCCGGTTGGTACGCGCCAGGCGCGCGGCACCGCAATCGTCAACCTGCTTCCCTTTGAGGAAGGCGAGAAGATTGCGAGCGTCATTAGCTGTCGTGAGTTCCCCGCCGATGAGTACCTGATGTTTGCCACCAAGAAAGGCATGGTCAAGAAGACCGTGATGAGCGCCTATGATCGCAGCCGCCGCGATGGCCTCATCGCCATCAACCTGAGGGACGACGACGCGCTGCTCGCCGTGCGCCGCGTGCGCGAGGGCGACAAGATCATCATGGCCACCACTGCGGGCAAGGCGATCATGTTCCCCGAGGACCAGGTTCGCGCTACCGGCCGCGACACCAGCGGTGTCCGCGGCATTGGCATGAAGGACGGCGTGAGTGTCCTGGGCATGGAGGTCACCAACGGCGAGGGCGACCTGTTTGTCATTACCGAGTGCGGCTACGGCAAGCGCACGCCGGTCTCGGATTATCCGGAGCAAAACCGCGGCGGCCAGGGTGTCTACACCATCCAGATGACCGAGCGCAAGGGCAACCTTGCGGCCATGAAGGCGGTCGGCCCGCAGCACGAGCTGTTTATCGTGACGGAGGGCGCGACGGTCATTCGCGTCAAGACCGACGAGATCAGCCAGACCGGTCGAACCACGCAGGGTGTCAAGATGATGACCGTCGACGACAACGACCGCGTATGCGCTGTGGCCCGTATGGATGCCACCAAGGAGAAGGACGCCGAGGGCGAGGATACGGCGGAGCCTGCGGAAGACATTGTTGAGCCTATGCCCGAGGTTATGGACGAGGCATAAAAGAGCTTCTGACGCGGGGCATATAAGCCAAGATCGGGGCCGGGTGCAGTTCGAATGGACTGTGCCCGGCCCTTTTGTATCTCGTTAAAGAAAAAGCCCGCCCCCAGTGATGAACTGCGCCCCAAATCTTGGACGCCCTAAATAGCGACTAGGCCGCAAGGGCCTGATTCCGGAACTCCTCCGGGGTCAGGCCCTTCAATCTTACCTGCCTCCGGCTCGTGTTCCAGTGGACTATGTATTCCTCCAGGTCGCGTTTGAAATCCTCGAACGTCTTCCACTCGCGGCCCCTGTAGAACTCGTCCTTGACGTGGCCGAAGAGCTGCTCGGTGGCGGCATTGTCGATGCAGTTCGCCTTCCTGGACATGCTCTGGACGATGCCGGCGGCCTCGAGCCTGGATGTGTACGAGGCGTGCTGGTACTGCCAGCCCCGGTCCGAGTGCATGGTCGGGGTGGCGCCCTCGGGGATCTTGGGCAGCAGCTCGTCGAGCATCCTCGCCTGCTGGGCCATGTCGGGCGTGGTCGATATGTCGCTCGCCACGATCTCCTTGGTGCAGAAGTCCAGCGTCGGGGCCCAGTAGGCCTTACCGCCAGCCACCTTGAACTCGGTGACGTCCGTCCCCAGCTTCTGCCACGGGGCCCCGGCGTCGAAATCCCTCGCGATCACGTTCTCGAACGTTCTGCCGACGACGCCCCTGTACGAGTTGTACCTGTGGTAGGTGTTAGCGTCAATCTATTTTTCACCAGTTTCGCTAAACAGGCGCGCCGTTCGCGCAAAGGCGGTTTCACCGGTTGCGCTAACGTATTTTCACCGATTCCGGTCACGGCTTGACGGGGCCGTCCCTCGGCAGGTCCTTCAGCCTGTAGGACCTGCCGGTTATCTTGACCAGGTGGCAGTGGTGGCACACCCTGTCCGCGATCGCGCTCGCCGCCACGTCGTCCCCGAACACCCTGCCCCAGCCGCTGATCCCCACGTTGGTGGTGATGATCGTCGAGCGCTGCTCGTAGCGCGTCGATATCAGCTGGAACAGCAGGTCCGCGCCCGCGCTGCCGACGTCGAGGTAGCCGAGCTCGTCGATGATCAGCAGCCTCGAGTGGGCGTAGTACCTGAGCCTCTTCTTGAGGATGCCGCGCGACGAGGCGTCCTCCAGGTCCTCGACGAGCCGGGCGCAGTCCACGAACCTGACCTCGCGCCCCGCCCTGACCGCCTCGATGCCCAGCGCGACGGCGAGGTGCGTCTTGCCCACGCCGGGGCTCCCCACGAACAGGACGTTCTCGGCCCGCTCGACGAACCTCAGGGTCGCGAGCTCCTCGATC
>NZ_JBQKGH010000016.1:0-28745 GCF_052118905.1 Collinsella sp. LCP21S3_A3
TCCGATCTCCCGGGGCCGGCCGATCCGGCCCTCAGGGTATCGGGTTCCCACATTCATCCGCACATGTACGGATGAATGTGGGAGGTGTTCGGATGAAGTTGATAATCAAGGGGAGCGATGCAATTTAAAAAATGCCAAGTTTTTGGTTTGCACTTTGCGATTCCTCGTGTATACTGACTTTCGCATTTAACGGAGAGTTGTCCGAGTGGCCGAAGGAGCACGATTGGAAATCGTGTAGGCGTCAAAAGCGTCTCCAGGGTTCAAATCCCTGACTCTCCGCCAGTTAATTCCAAAGCAGGCCTTTGTGCCTGCTTTGTTTTTACCCCACGCGGAGGGGTGGCAGAGTGGTTGAATGCGGCGGTCTCGAAAACCGTTTGGCCTGTATAAGGTCACGAGGGTTCGAATCCCTCCTCCTCCGCCATTTTGGTTGAGAAAGCTCCCAACAAAGGGAGCTTTTTTGTTTTGAGTCCCTTACAGACAAATACGGCGGCGGAGGAGGGGTTCGAACCCGCCAGGGCGTTCAACACCAATCTAGATCTCCAAACATGTACATCACCCTCCAAAGATGTCAAAAAATGTCGTTTTTGGATGCTGATGTACATGTTTGGAACCTGTGACCGCGCCCAGTTCCGACCGTTTACCGAGCAATGGGGTCACGACCTCCCACAACCATGTACTATGTACGGGCATTTTCCAATCCAACTACCCAAAGGAACCCACCTTGCCCGTCATCGCCACTGTAATCGTTACCGCACACGCCTCGGATGCCATGGTTGCCATCCCGTTTTGGCTCGAGATGTTCGCTGTCGTCGCGGCGTCGATTTCGGGCGTGCTGGTTGCGCGCGAGCACAAACTCGATCTGGTGGGCGCCGTCGCGCTCGCCGTGGTCTGCGGTCTGGGCGGCGGTCTTTTGCGCGATATGACACTCCAGGTGGGCAACGTCTACATCCTTAACCAGCCCATGGCGCTTCCGCTGTCCATCGCCACGGCGGCCATCATCTACATCTTCCCTGCCATCGTCGACAAGCCCGACAAGCTCATCCCCCTGCTCGACATCATCTCGGTGGGTATTTATGCGGCAACCGGCGCAGATAAGGCGCTCGTGTACGGATTTGCACCGGTCGTGTGCATCATGATGGGCTTTTTTACCGCGGTAGGCGGCGGCATGCTGCGCGATGGTTTTATGGGCGTGGTGCCGGGTATTTTCCAGCGCACCAACTTCTATGCCATCGCGGCTATCGCTGGATCGGCAAGCTATGTTTGCCTTGTCATGAGCGGCTTGGTCAGCAATGTCGTCGCGCTGGTCGTTTGCGTCGCAGTGACCATGGGCCTGCGCTGGCTCTCGCTGCGCTTTGACATCAAAAGCCCCACCGAGGACGATATCGCGCGTTTCCTACATCGTAAAAAATAGATAGCACGGCCCGGCCCATCGCTAGGTGACAGCCTATCTACAACCGGCCGCAGGCCCGATATCCCGCGACGCCTTACGTAGGCAATTGCCCATGCAGAATACTGCAACCGCGAGTTTCTTTTAGAGCGAAGGCGCAATGGGTACCATATTGGTCGTATGCAAATCACCAAGCAAAGGATTCACCATGCCTCACAACCAACCCGCGGCGGCGCAACGTCACAACATGCGCGGACACCTCATTATGGCCTTCGCGCTTATCGCGCTGGCGTTTACCGCGCTGCCTTCCATGGCATTCGCCGGCACCGACACCGCGGGCAATGTTTTCGTGTCCGACGGGGATTCCAGTCCATCCGGCGTCGGGGGCGATCTGTACTGGGCCGGTCAAAGCCTTAGCCTGGACGACGCGTCCATCGACCGCGATATCATCGCCGCCGGCGAAAGTCTGTCGATTCGCGACTGCACCGTAGGCGGCGCCGTTCGCCTGGCGGCGCGCACCATCGATATCGCCAAGACCACCATTGATGGAAGCGTGACAGTTGCCGCTCAGCACGTCGTACTTAACTCCGGCAGTACCGCCAATTGCTTCTATGCCGCAGGTGAGACGGTTGCCCTGCGCGGCTCCGCCAAGTCGGCAGCGCTCGCGGGCAATACGGTAACCATCGACGGCACTGTCGATGGCGATGTTGAGGTCTGGGCCGACAAGCTGGTGCTCGGCAAAAACGCCAACATCACCGGTACCGTAAACGCTCATGTCTCACAGGACCCCGAACGCGCCGACGGCGCCAAAGTGGGGGCCCTCAAGATCGACCGCACCGAGAACGAGGATACCTCCACCGTCAACGACGTCATCGGCGGCATCGTTGCCGCAGCTCTTTCCACCTGCTTTGTCGCGATTCTCCTTGAGCTCGTCTTTCCGCGTGCAACAGCCAGCGCGGCCGGCATGCTTCACCAGCACCCCGCCCCGCTGTGGGTGAGCGGTCTTTTGGGCACGGTAGCCGCCGTTCCCGCCATCTTGCTGCTCATCATCTCTATTGCCGGCCTGTCGCTCGCCGGAGCCCTGATGTGCGGCGTCATCGGCATCGCCCTGGTCTCGGCGGCCTTTGCGGGCACCGCGATCGCACGCATGGTCGGGCACAGCCAGAACCGCTACGCCATGGCCGCCGTGGGCGGCGCTATCGCCGGCGCCCTTACGGCACTTCCCCTTATGGGCAACTTTATCAGCGGCGTAGCCTTCGTCTTTATGCTGGGCTATCTCATTCAGATCATCTGGCGCAACGCCCACGTCAAACCGCAAAAGGCCCCCAACACCCCGGGCCTTCCCTCCGCCTAACCGCCAACCACCGCAAAGGTGTCCTTCCTCTTTGTGGTGGTACAAAAAGGGCGCCGGCCGCGATGGTCGACGCCCTTTCTTGTGAATGCTACAGAGCTCAGCGCTTATTTGTTGACCTGACCGGCGCGAACGGCAGCCTTCTTGCGATCGGTGGCGTTGAGCAGACGCTTGCGCAGACGGATGTTCTTGGGGGTGATCTCCACCAGTTCGTCATCGGCGATGTACTCCAGCGCCTCCTCCAGCGAGAAGGTGCGAGGCGGTACCAGCTGCACGGAGATATCGGAGGTCGAGGAACGCTGGTTGCCCAGGTTCTTGGTACGGGCGATGTTGACGACCATGTCGCCGGCCTTGCTGCGCTCACCCACGATCATGCCCTCGTAGCACTCGACACCCGGCTCAACAAACAGCTGGCCGCGCTCCTGCAGCGTGCCCAGAGCGTAGGCAACGGCCTTCTCGGTGGTCATGGAGATCATGGCGCCGTTCTGACGGTTGCCGATCTCGCCGGCGTAAGGACCGTACTCCAGGAAGGTGTGATAGAACACGCCCTCGCCGTGAGTGACGTTCATGATGCGGTTCTTAAGGCCCATGATGCCGCGGGTCGGGATCTTAAACTCAAGGTGCGTCACGATGCCCGAGGTGTCCATGCTGGTCATAATGCCGCCAGAGGTGCCAAAGACCTCGACGACCTTGCCCGAGTACTCGTCCGGGCACTCGACGACAGCCTGCTCGACGGGCTCCATCTTGTTGCCGTTCTCATCCTTCTTAAACAGAACGCGGGGACGGCCGACCTGGAACTCAAAGCCCTCGCGACGCATGGACTCCATCAGGACGGACAGGTGCAGAATGCCGCGGCCCGAGACCTCGACGCCGCTCTTGTCCTCGAGCTCCTCAATCTTCATGGTCACATTGTTCTCGGCCTCGTTGAACAGGCGCTCCTTGAGCTGACGGGCGCCCACAATGTCGCCATCGCGGCCGACGAGCGGAGAGGTCGAGGCCTCGAAGACGATGGACAGGGTCGGCGGATCGATCTCGATAGGCTCGAGCTCGACGGGGTTCTCGGGATCGGTGTAGACATCGCCGATGTCGGTGCGCTCGATACCCACGACGGCGGCAATGTCGCCGGCGCCGACTTCCTGGCACTCGGTGCGGCCCAGGTAGTCGAAGGTAAAGAGCTGCTTGACGGTAGCGGTGGCGCTGGAACCGTCGTTCTTGACGACCAGGATCTGATCGCCCTGGCGAATGGTGCCGGAGTACACGCGGCCAATGCCGATGCGGCCGACAAAGTTGGAGTGGTCGATGGTCACGCACTGCATAGCGAGCGGCGCGGTCTCGTCAACCTCGGGCGCGGGCATGTCGTCGATGATCATGTCGAGCAGCGGGTACATGTCCATGTTGCCGTCGTTGGGGTCAAGGCGGGCAAAGCCATTCATGGCGCTGGCATAGACCACGTGCTCCATGGCAAACTCGAGCTGGTCGTCGGTGGCGCCCAGGTCGGCCATAAGGTCCAGACAGTCGTTGTAGGCCTTCTCGGGGTTGGCGCCCGGACGGTCGATCTTGTTGATGACGATCATGATCTTAAGGCCGGTGTCGATGGCGTGACGTAGGACAAAGCGGGTCTGGGGCATGGGGCCCTCAAAGGCGTCGACCAGCAACAGGGCACCGTCGGCCATGCGCAGCACGCGCTCGACCTCACCACCAAAGTCGGCGTGGCCCGGGGTGTCGATGACGTTGATCTTAACGTCCTTGTATTCGATAGAGATGTTCTTGGCGAGAATCGTGATGCCGCGCTCGCGCTCCTGGTCGTTGGAGTCCAGGACGCGATCCTCGACCTGCTGGTTGGCACGGAAGGCGTCCGTGGCACGCAGGAGCTTGTCGACCATCGTCGTCTTACCGTGGTCGACGTGGGCGATAATGGCGATGTTCCTCAGATTGTCTACGCGCATGTAGTTCCCCTATCTTCTATCTATATACAAACGGCACGCGTATGCGACCCGTCCAGCAATACAACGCTCGGCGGGAATATTGAGCCTTTTACCGAAAAACTCGTTTATTTTAGCGATTCTAGATGAGAGGGGTTTCCTCACCTGCAGGTTCAGGGTCGCTCCACATAAAACCATCGCCGGCGCCCATGCCCTCGTACAGCACATATGCCGAAAAACCGCTCTCGAGCGTGGTCTCGAAGAAGCTAACGAGCAAAGCGTCGTGATATCCGCCCTCGATCTCCACACAGCCGGTGTAGCCGATGGCATAGCGGGCGATGCGGCCCAGGCCTTCGTCCTTGAGACCCATCTTGTGCTCGGAGATAAAGTTGGTGGCAGCCTCCAGGCATGCCTCCTCACCGTCCTCGTCGAGAGCCGCAAGATAGCGGTTGGAGGCGGCATCCTCGATCGCCACGACAACGCCCGGGTTTTCACCGGCGGCAAGGTCGTCCAAAAACGCACCGATCAGATCGCACACCATGGCGTCGAGCTCGGCGGAGACGTTACCGGCGTCCTGCATATCCTGTGCCATCTTTTGACCTTCCCATCGCATTCGGCGTCGTTATAACTCCTGTGCCTCGGCCGCGATTCTGGCGGCAGCGTCACGGGCGCGAACCATATCCGCCGCGCGCTTGTCGAGCACCTTGATCTGGTTGGTCAGCATTACCGCATCGACCACGCCCCAGATCACCAGGCCCGTCGAAATCGAAAACCCAAGCGCACCAACTGTACCACGAAGCCGCGACAAGATTACCGCGGCAAGCGCGGAGACAACAACCATCTTGATATAGGAGTCACGGCGCTCGCGAAGAGTGCGAGCCTGCGTCACATACGCAATGCGCGCGGCCTCAAATGCCTCGGCGCGCATATGGGCCTCACGCGCGATAGCGGCTGCTTCGGCCGACACACTGGTACCCATCAGCGCTCGCCGTGCATCGTGCTCAACCGACATTTAGAAATCATCGGGCGAGAGCGTGTGGACAAACTCGTCAAACTTCTCGAACTCACTCTCGTCGTCAACCTCGTCGGCAAGCGGAGAGACGGTGCCCAAGCGATTCATGATGTCGTCCTCCACAAACATGGGGGCATTGCTGCGCACGGCAAGGGCGATAGCGTCGCTCGGTCGTGCGTCAAGCATACGCTCGCCCCTATCGGTGTGCACGACGACCGTCGCGTAGAACACCGGCGGCTCGGCGCGCACGATCTCGATACGCTCGATCTTCGCTCCCACCACTTCGATGGTATCGAGCAAAAGATCGTGGGTGATGGGGCGATCGGTGCGGCCGGTATCGATACCGCGGCTGATGGCCGCTGCCTCGTAGGAACCGGTCTGGATGGAAAGAGAGCGCAGCGGCGCGGACGAATCCGACTTACGGCAACGCTCGCGCAAGACGATCAGCGATGGCACGGGACCGGCGGCCATGACGATGGTCTCTATGTCGACACGAACCATGGAACACCTCCGGTACGTTGTGATTGGCATGCGCGACAGATCCGCCGCATTGAATAGCTATACTACCCAAACTTTCGCACCGCACACAAAAACTTATTGGATAGGTAAGAAAAGAGCCCCGAGGCAATAGCTCGGGGCTCTTTACGTTTTAGATGGTGGACCTGACAAGATTCGAACTTGTGACCTCCCGGTTATCAGCCGGACGCTCTAACCAACTGAGCTACAGGTCCATCATGGTGGAGGTTAGGGGGATCGAACCCCTGACCTCAGGCTTGCAAAGCCCGCGCTCTCCCAGCTGAGCTAAACCCCCACGGAGACAGTAATAAACACCCCAGCGGCGACTCGGCTCTCGCTGGGGTGTTTATTGCGAAAGAAAGTGGTGGACCTGACAAGATTCGAACTTGTGACCTCCCGGTTATCAGCCGGACGCTCTAACCAACTGAGCTACAGGTCCATCGCGCAAGGGATATATTAGCCTAGTTGCAAGATGGGAGTCAACAATTATTTGAGAATTTTTTTCTGCCGTATTCTCGCAGGTCAAGCATCCTATTGACCCTAACGGCAACAAAAAGGGCGAACCCGCTCTCGCAGGTTCGCCCCCATACCCCATCTACGCCAGGGCGGCAGAAAGTTGCTGGATTCCGTCGAACGCGGTCTCGGTGTTCTCGCCCGCGCGATCGATCTTTACAACCGAGCCTTTCCAAGTGGGCTCGGAGTCCTTGTCCTGAGCAGGCTTGTACTCGTCGGTCTTAACCACGTAGGCAAAATCGACTTCGTCGCGGTTGGGAAGATCCTGGGTATCAAAGCCGTACTCCAGACCCTCCAGAATCTCGCGCATGGCCTCGACGGTGCTTACGCCCGCCTGCAGCCTACGAACGCCTGTCTCGCTGTTGTACAGAACCGTGGGCGCCAGATACATCGTCCTGATGCGCTGCTGGCGCGTCTTCTCGAGCTTGTTGATCCAAACAACCAACACGGCGATCAGCACCCACCAAACGATGGAAATCACCAAGTCGAGCGGACTGTCGATCTTGTTGAATCCCAGCGAGTACCACAGGTACAGCAGGAAGATCGAAACCAAAGCCGAAACGGCAAGGACCAGATAGTTGCTCTTCTTCATGGCTCTAACCTCCCTTTATTCCTGAGTCTCGTCGTCGTTACCAAGGACCTTATCCAGGTCGTTTTGCAGGCGACGGCCGTGCTTGTCGCGACGCAGGCCAACAAACAGGCCGTATGCCGCAGTTGCGACTGCGCAGATGATCATGTACCAGTGGACCCAGCAGGTGTCCTTCTTGCCGTCGAACTTACCCAGCGGGTTCTTGGCGTCGAAAATCTTCTCTTCCTTCTGCTCCCGATCGTTGCTGGCCGAGGAGTCGTCGCCCTTGGGCGCCGTGGTCGTCGTGGTGGAGCCACTGTCCGAGCTGTTAGGCGTCAGGTTGGGAACCGCGGGCGTCGACGGCGTCGTCGGGTTGGCGGGCGTCGACGGGGTGGTCGGAGTGGTCGGGGTGGTCGGCCTTGCAGGCGCGGCGGCAACCGTCAGCGTACCGAGCTCATCGGTCAGCTCGTAGTTATCCGCGCTCGTCTGCATCCAGTCGATGGTGTAGGTGTTCTGCGAACTACCGACGTTAGTCTGCTTGCCAGTGACGGCGATGCCAATGCGATCGCGCTTAGCCAGGCCGTCGATCGTGACCGTTGCGCTTGTAAGCGCCTGGCCGTCGTAGACCTTGGTAGCGCTGCCCGTCACAACATGCAGCGGGGCCTTGGTGATGCGATAGCTCTTGGCAATCGTTCCGGCGTAGTTACCCTTGCCGGTGATGGTCACGTTGATCGTCGCGACATCGATAAAGTCATCGGTGTCGTAGGAGACCATGTAGTCAGCACCCTCAACGAGTGTCTTGCCTTCGGCGTCCTTCACAACGGGCGTCCACTTATGCTCGACGCCATCGTAGACGGCATCCTTGGGATCATCGACCGTAACGCCCTTGTAGTTATCGCTCGGCGTACCGGGTTCGGACGGAACGATAGACTGCTTGGTCACGGTAAGCGTGCCGAGGTTCTCGGAGACAACCTTGTAGTTCTTGGCCTTGGCCGTCTTGTCGAACGTCAGCTTGTAACCGTTGCTGGAGGAGCCCACCTGGGTCTGCTTGCCGATAGCCTCAAGCGTTGCCTCCTCATCGCCCATCAGGTCGAGCTCGGCGGCGCCGGCAGTCAGCGCCGTGCCGTCGTACACCTTGGTGGCGGAGTCGGTCGTAACCGTCAGCTCGGCAGGCAGAACCTTGATGGTTCCGTCAATCTTCTTGATGTTGAGCTTGGACGTCACGTCCTCGCCCTCGGCGTTACGGATCACCAGGTGGTCCACCGTAGCCTTGACGCCCTCGCCGTTCGCATCCGTAGCGGTTGCGTCCGAGCTGGGCGTGCCGTCAACGGTGTAGCCCTCGGGCAGCTGCGACACGGCAACCGTCGCGCCGTGCGCATTGCCATCGTAGGTAAAGATGCCACCCGTCGTGGTGACCACCACAGTGTCCTCGGACTCAGTCACCGTCAGCGTGCCGGTCTCGATGGAGTCAACGGTGTAGTTCGCCTCACGGGCCGTGCCGGTCCAAGCGAGCTTATAGGTGTTCGCCGAATGGCCGACCTTGGTCTGGCTGCCGGTAACACGGAAGTCGACCGTCTCGCCGTTGACGAGGCCGGTGATAGCACCGCCAGCCGTCAGGGCCTTGCCGTTGTAGACGCGCGCGGCGCTCTCGGTCTTGATGAAGACCGGTGCCGGCTTAATGCGGTAGGTCCTCGAGACCGTGCCGGTGTAGTTGCCCTTGCCGACAACCGTCACCGTAATAGAACCGGCGTTGATAAAGTCATCGGTGTCGTAGGTGAGCGTGTAGTCCACACCCTCCTTGAGCTCGGTACCGGTGTAGTCCTTTACCTCGGGAGCCCACTTATGGGTCTGGCCGTCATAGGTCAGGTCCGCAGGATTGCTCACCTGGAGCTTGTGGTACGACGGGTCGTTCGGGTTCACGGACTGAGGCGTGACGATGAGCTTGCCGAGCGTATCGGAAGCAATCGTGTAGTTGCCTTCCTTGGCGGCACCCCAGGCGATGGTGTAGCCGTTGTCGCTGGAGCCGACGTTGGTCTGCGTGCCGTTGGTCACGACATCGGCGTGCTCGCCAGAGACCAGGCCGTGAATGGCACCGTTCTTGTTCGTGAGCTCCTCGCCGTCGTATACCTTGGTGGCGCCCCCGGTCTCAACCGTGATCTTCTTCGGGCTAACCGTGAGCGTGCCAGTCTTGACGGTGACATTCCCGAACATGTCGGTCACGTCATCGCCCTTGGCGTCGAGGATCTTGTAGCTCTTGACCGTGTTCTCGGAAGAGCCGGCGTCGGTCTGAGTACCGTCCATCTTGGCCTTGACCGTAAAGCCCTCGGGCAGGCCCTCGGCCTTAATCTCATCGCTCGTCAGGGCATGGCCGCTGTAGGCATGCGATGCAGAGCCGCTCGTAAGCGTCACGGCCTTGGTAGACGGCGTGACCTTGAGCGTACCGAGGACATCGGTCACCTTGTAGTTGGATTTCTTGGTGTCCTTCCAGTTGATCTCGTAGGTGTTGTTAGAGGAGCCGACCTTGGTGCGGCTGCCGGTGGTCTTGGCAGAGACGGAGTCCTTGCCCTTGAGGCCCTCGACCTTGATGCCGTTGGCGGTCAGTGCCGTGCCGTCGTACTCCTTCTCGCCGCCGTCGGTCGTAACCGTCAGCGGGGCGGGATTGATCTTGATCGTCGCGGTGCCGCGCTTGATGTTGAGCTTGGACGTAACGTCCTTGCCCTGTGCGTTCACGATAACGAGCTCGTCGACCGTGGCCTTGACCTCGCCGTCGGCAACATTGGTCCCCGTGGCCTTGGACTCGGCCTTCTTGACGGTATAGCCCTTGGGCAGGCCGGTGACCTGGACGGTGGTGCCATGCGCGTTGCCGTCATAGGTGGTCTCGACGTTCTTCGGGGAGACCACAATCTCGTCCGCAGACTCTGTCACGACGAGCTTGCCGAGCGTGGCACCCGCGATGGTGTAGTTGCCCTCGTCGGCGGAACCGTCCCAGGTGAGCTCGTAGCCGTTGTCGCTCTCGCCAACCTCGGTCTGGGTGCCTGTGGCGTGGACAGCCGCAGTCTCGCCGTTCTTCAGCCCCTTGATGGTTGCGGCGTCGTGCGTCAGCGACTCGCCGTCATAGACCTTGCTCGCGCCCTCGGTCTCGACCGTGAGCTTGGCAGGCGTGACCTGGTAGGTGCGCGTGACGGTACCGGAGTAGTTGCCAGTGCCGGTAATAGTCACCGTGATGGTGCCGGTCACGTTGATGAAGTCGTCCTTGTCATAGGTGACGGTGTAGTCCACGCCCTCAACGAGCATCTTGTCGCCGTCCTTGACGATAGGCGTCCACTTATGGGCATGGCCGTCGTACTCGACGTCCTTAGGCGAATCGACGCTCATGCCGTAGTCGGCGTCGTCGATGGAGCGGGTCGTGATCTCGAGGGTACCCGGGTCAGTCGCAATGCTGTAGTTGCTCGCCTTGAAGCCGTCGCCCTTGGTGAAGGTGATTGGGTTGTCAACGGGCGCGGCCGTGACGTTGGTCACAGAACCGATTGCCTTGATACCGGAGACCTCGCCCTCGACAAAGCCGTCGCCGCTCACGGTGACATCCTTCGCCTCGAGCGGCGTGCCGTCGTAGACCTTGCTGTCGTTCTTGACGCCGGTCAGCTTGACGGAGCGCTTGGTGATCTCGTAGGTGCGCTCGACGGTGCCGGCGTAGTTGCCGGTGCCGGTAATGGTCACGGTGATGATGCCCGTAACGTTGGTGAAGTCGTCCTTGCTGTAGGCAACGGTGTAGTCGGTGCCCTCGGCAAGTGTCTTATCGCCGTCCTTGACGGTAGGCGTCCACTTGTGGGCCTGGCCGTCGTACTTGACGTCCTCGGGTGCGTCGACGGACATGATGTTGTCCTCGTCGTCCGGGTTGGGGATGATGCTCTTGGCAGTGACGGTGAGCGTGCCGTCATTCTTGGTGATCTTGTAGTTGTCCAGGCTCGTGCCCTTACCGGCGTTGACGGTGTAAGCGTTGGAAGTACTGCCCACGGTGGTCTGCTCGCCGGTGAAGTCGTAGGTGAAGCTCTCACCCTTGACGAGCGAGCCGGCGGTCACGGTGGCCTCGTGCTTGGTGAGCGCGGTGCCGTCGTAGGTCTTGTTCGCGGTGGCGGAGGTAACGGTCACGGGACGCTTGGTGACCTCGAGGGCCGCCTTGCCAGTAAAGACGTTGCCAAACTGGTCGGTCACATCGTCACCCTTGGCGTCCTTGATGGAGTAGGTGCCGACCTCGGCGATAGCGCTCCCAACGTTGGTGACGGAGCCCTTGGTCTTGGCCTCGAGCGTATATCCGGAGGGCAGGCCATAGGTGGTCACGCCAGCGCTCTTGAGCGCCTCGCCATCGTAGGTCTTGGTACCGCCCTGCGGGATCACCATGACCGCGGTCATGTTCTTAGTGACCTTCAGGGTACCCAGGCTCTCCTCGACCTTGTAGTTGGACTTCTTGGCGGTGTCGTTCCAATCGAGCGTGTAGCCGTTGGAACTCTTGCCGACCTTGGTCTGGGAGCCCGTCGTGGTGAAGGCCGCGGTCTCGCCGTTGACGAAGCCGGAAACCTTGCCCTCGGCGGTCAGCGCTGTGCCGTCATACGCCTTGCTCGCGCTCGGCGTAGTCACGGTCAGGGTAGCGGGGGTAATCTCGATGGAGCCCTTGCCCTTGGTGATCTTGAGGTTGTTTGTGACATCCTCGCCCTGGGCGTTGACGATCACGAGGTCATCGACCTTAGCGGCGACAGGCTTGCCCTCGTTCACGTCGGTTACCGTGGCACTTGAGGTGGCGGCCTTGACCGAATAGCCCTCGGGCAGGCCGGTAACAGTCACGTCGACGCCATGCGCCTGCCCATCATAGACGCCCTTGTAGCTGCCGGGGGTCGCCACGATCTCGTCGGCGGTCTCGGTGACGGTGAGCGTGCCGAGGTTCTCGGAGACAGTGTAGTTGGACTTCTTGGCGGTGCTCTCCTTCGCGGCCCAGTCGATGCTATAGGTGTTGGTGCTGGAGCCGACCTTGGTCTGGGAACCCGTCGTCCTAAAGTCAGCGGCCTCGCCGTTGACGAAGCCCGTAATGGAGCCCTCGGCCCTGAGCGCCTTGCCGTCGTAGACCTTGGAGTCGCTGGGCGTGTTCACGGTAAGCGTCGCGGGCGTGATCCTATAGGTGCGCTCGACGGTGCCAGCGTAGTTGCCCTTGCCGGTGACGGTAACGGTCACGGTGCCGACGTTCTTGGTGTCCTCGGAGAAGGAGACCGTGTAGTCGGTGCCCTCGGCGAGCGCCTTCTCGCCGTCCCTGACCTCGGGCTTCTGCTCCTGGCCCTTACCGTTGTAGACGAGGTCCCCGAGCGTGCCCACGGTCATCTTGTTGTTCTCGTCGCCTGGGTCGGGGACGATGCTCTTGGCGATAACCGTCAGGGTGCCGTCGTTCTTGGTGACAACCCTGTAGTTGCCCTCATCGGCGGTACCCCACTCGATACCCGCGACCTTGTTGTCGGAGCTGCCGACCTCGGTCTGGGAGCCCTCGGTCTGGGCGGTCGCAGTCTCGCCGTCCACGAGACCCTCGATGGTGCCACCCGCGATGAGCGGCGTGCCGTCGTAGACCTTGCTGCCGCTCTTGGCGTTCACCGTGAGCGGGGCAGGCGTGATCTTGTATTTCTTGGTGACGGTACCGGTATAGTTGCCGGCGCCGGCGATGGTCACCTTGATGGTCTTCGCGTTTGTGAAGTCATCGGTGTCGTAGGAGACCGTGTAGTCGGTGCCCTCGGTGAGTTCGTTGCCCTCGGCATCCCTGACCGTCGGGGTCCACTTGTGTGCCTTGCCGTCGTAGACGTGGTCGGACGGGTCGCTGATGGTGTTGCCCTTGTAGCTATCCGGGTTCTCCGGATCGGGCACGATGGACTGTGCCGTCACCTCAAGGGTGCCGAGCTTGTTGTCCATGATGTTGTAGTTGTTCTCTTTACCTTTCTTGAGCTGGTAAGAAATGGTGTTGTCGGAGCTGCCGACCTCGGTCTGGGAGCCGGTCGCGTGGACCTGGCCGTCGCCGGCAAGATCGGTCCCGATAAAGCCGGTACCCTTGCGGTTGGCACCCATGTCGACCCAGTCTTTGGTGAGCGCCGTGCCGTCGTAGACCTTAGAAGCGCTGGCAGAGGTCAGCTCGACATCGCGCTTGTTGATGGTGAGCGTCTGCTCAGCGTACTGGTATCCACTGTAGTTATCGGCAGAAGCACGAACCTCGACCGTCAACGTACCGGCGTTAATCGCCGTGATCTGTGACGGATCGGCGCGCCATTCGCTGTCGGCGCTGCCCTTGACGCGGTACTCGAGATTCACCTTGATGCCGTTGACAGAGGCACTCGCCGAGGCCTTGCCGGCAGTATGCGAGTCGGCATCGTAGGTGTACTCGGCGTTCTTGGGCTTGATGGTAAGGCCGTCCTCTGCAGAGAGTGAAGTGATGGAGAGCTTGCCCTCCTTCTTGGTGATGCTGTAGTTACCCTTCTTGAAGTTGGCGTTGGTGTCGTAATCAATGGTGTTGGTAACCTCGCCCTCGGCAACCGTGGTCACGGAGCCGGTAGCGCGAACGTTGGTGACTTCGCCGTCGACAAAGCCGTCGCCTTCCACGGTGACATTAGGCCTGGTAAGAGCGGTGCCGTCGTAAGGCTTGGAGTCTGTCGCACTTTCGAGAACCACAGAGCGCTTGAGAATCTGGTATTTCACGTCGGCGCTGCCGGAGTAATTGCCCTTACCGGTAACGGTAACGGTAACGGTGCCGACGTTAGTAGCGTCCTTACTGTAAGAAAGCGTGTAGTCAACGTTCTTCGCCAGAGTCTTATCCCCGTCCTTAACGACGGGCTCCTCCTGCTGAGGCTGGCCGTTGTACGTGACGTTCGCAGGAGCCTCCACTGTCATGTTCACGCCAGTCTTGATATCCTTGGGCGTGATGTTCAGCTGGCCATCGACAACCTCGAACGTAACCTTGGAGAAGTTCTGGTTGTTGTTGCTGAAGTCGCTAGGCTTGAGCTCCATGTCGTAGGTGCCGACGTTTGTACCCTTGACAGTGTCGTTGCCGCTAAAGGTGAAGTCGGATTTCTTGTACAACTCATTAGATGCCGAGAATTCATAGCCAGAGACAGACTTCTCGGTGCCATCGTACTCAACGTTGCCGCTGTTCTCGGCAATAGTGACGACGACCTCGTTCTCGTCAGCGGTCACAATGAGTTTGCCGCACTTGGTGGTAACCCAGTAGTCGGCCTCGCTGGTACCTTCGTTGAAGGTATAGTCGAAGGTGTTATCGCTTTCGCCCTTCTCGGTCTGGGAACCAGTAACGTTAAAGGAAACGCCCTCGCCGTCGATAAAGCCAACACCTTCACCCTTGGCGGTTGCGGTGACGGTGCCGTTGGTAAGCGGAGTTCCGTCATACGGCTTGTTGCCGCCCTCGGAAGTCAGCGTCACAAGACGCTTGGTGATCGCGATGCCCTCGAAGCTGGTGGCGTACTGGCCCTCTGCATAGTTGGAGCCAGTGGCGCGCAGCTGCACGGCCTGGTAACCAAAGTGGGTAATCGTGATCTGGGACGGATCGCTCGTCCATGTTTTGCCATCAATGCTGTATTCGACATTCAGGGCATTGCCATGCTTATCGGTCGCGGTCACGGCGCAGGCGGCAAGCGGCGTGCCGTCGTAGACCTTCTGGTTATCGTGAGTGTCCCACACAACACCACCCTGGTCGATTTCGCCACCCTCAATCTTGAGCCAGCCGTCCTCAACCACGAACTCGACGTTGGAGAAGTTCTCATTGGTGTTGGAGAACTGCTCCTTGGCAAGGTTCATATTGTAGCTGCCAACAGCGATACCCTTAGCAGTCGCATCGCCCGTGAACTTAAGGTTGCTTTGAGCGTAAAGGCCGTTATCGGCAGAGAAGTCATAGCCAGTCACGAACTGCGTGGAGCCGTTGTAGGTCTTAGTGTCCTGCTTGCCCTTGATGGTGACGGTGACCTTATCGGTAACCGGGTTCACCGTCAGGGTGCCGTACTCAGGCTCAGAGAAAATGTAGTTGTCTACGCTCGTATTGGCGTTAAGCGTGTAGGTATAGGTGTTCTTCGCCTCGCCAACGTTGGTGATGGCACCGGTGTAGGTAAAGGTTGCGCCCTCGCCCTCGGCAAAGCCGGTCACACGCTCCATCTCTTGTTTGGTGTGCTCGTTGCCATCGTAGGTCCACTTATCAGAGGCAGACTTCATGGTGACGGTGGCTTTATTGATGACGAGAGAGCCGTTCTCAGTCGTGACCTCGAACTCGCTCGACACGTCATTACCCTTGGCATCCTTCACCACGGCGGTGCCGGTGATGTTGTTGGAGTAGGTGCCAGCGTTGGTCTGAGTCGGGTCCTCGGTGGTGAGGCCGGAAACCGTGTACTTGTTGCCGTCGACCGTGAACTCGGTGCTCTCGATACCAGTGGCGGAGTGCTGCTTGCCGTCATAGGTAGCCTTGCCAGAGTTTGCCTTGACCGTGATCTGGTACTTGGCGTCACGGTTGGTGACGGTCAACGTGCCAGGGATGGTGGTGATGTTGTAGTTATCAACCTTGGTGTTGTCGTTCAGCGTGTAGCTAAAGGCGTTGGAGCTCGAGCCGACAACGATCTGGGAGCCGGTGAACTTATAGGTCGCGCCCTCGCCCTCGGCGAAGCCGGACTCGGTCGCAAGCGCAGTCTCGCCGTTGACAAGCGCCGTTCCGTCGTAGGACTTGGTGAGATTGTCGGACTTCAAGGTCACCTCAGCCTTGGAAATGTCAACGTAGCCGTCAGTCACGACAAAGGTGACATTGGTGAAGTTCGTAGCGTCATCGTTGGTAAACTGCGCGGCGGTAAGCCCCATGACGGTCTTACCAGCATCGGTGCGAGCGGCCTCTGCGGTACCGGAGAAGGTCACCTTGTCCTTGGTGAAGAGGTCGTTAGTGGAGTTAAAAGTGTAGCCCTCGGCCTTGTACTCTTTGCCGTTGTAGGTACCGGTCGCGGTCTTACCAACAATGGTCACCGTGATCGGATCGCTGATGGGCTTAACGGTCAGAGTTCCGTTGGAGGTCGTTATCTGATAGTTGTCAGCGTTCGTTCCCTCGGTAAGTTCGTAGGTAAAGGTGTTGTCGCTCGAACCGGCGTTGGTCTGGGAACCGGTCACATGAGCCGTGAACCCCTGGCCCGGCGCAAAGCCGTCACCAGAGACGGTAACGTTGCTGTTGGTGAGCGCGGTGCCGTCGTAGGGCTTCTCATCGTTAGCGGAAGTCAGGGTGACCTCACGCGGGGTAACGGTCATAGAACCGTCTTTGACAACCTCAAAGGTAACGTTGGAGAAGTTCTTGTTAACGTTAGCGAACTGATCCGCCGTGAGGCCCATGTACGTGGTGCCAGCATCCGTGCGGGCCGCGGTAGCGGTGCCGTTGAAGGTAAAGTCCGTGCCAGCGACCGCGCCGTAGAGCGTGGACTCCTGGCCATCGACGGTCACGTCTGTAACGGTGAAGCCAGAGGCGTTCTTCTCAGTGCCGTCGTACTTCTCGGTGTCGATATTGCCCTTGACCTGAACGACAACGGCCTTCTGAGAGGCGGTCACCTCGAGGGCGCCGCTCCCCTTAGTAATGTTGTAGTTGTCGAGGTTGGTACCCTTGGCGGCCTCATAGCTCGTAATGGAGCTAGCGCTCGTGCCGGCCTCGGTCTGGGAGCCGCCATAGACAACGTTGGCCACCGTGTCGTCGCCGATAAAACCAGTGGCGGTGAAGTCGGTCGCAGTGAGCGGCTGGCCGTCATAGGGCTTGGAAGCGTCCTTGGGTGCAATGGTCACATCGGCCTTGGCAATGGTGAGCGTACCGTTCTTGGTCTTGACCTCGAACTCGCTCGTCACGTCGTTGCCCTGGGCATCGGTCACCTTGGCGGTGCCGGTGATGTTGTTAGCATAAGTACCGACGTCAGTCTTGGCCGGGCTAGAAGTTTCAAGGCCAGAGACGGTGTACTTCTTGCCGTCGACCTCGAACTCATTGGTCTTGAGACCCTTAGCAGAGTGCTCGTTGCCGTCGTAGCTGGCATCAGCGGAGTTGGCCTCGACCGTGATGGTCTGGGTCGCACCGCGAGAAGTCACGTTAAGGGTACCTGGCGCTGACTTGATGTCATAGTTGTTGGAGTTGGTGCCGTCCTTGTAACCCCACTCGGAGATTCCGCTCTCGCTAGTGCCGGGAGCGGTCTGGAAGCCCGTGTACTTGGGGTTGGCAATACTCTGACCGTCGACGAAGGAACCCTCTGCGACCACCCAATCCTTTGCGACAAGAGCGTTGCCGTCGTAGACCTTGGAGACATCCTTGGGCTTAATGGTCACTTCGCGCTTGTTAATGGTAAGCTTACCGTCAACTGTCTTCACGTTGAACTGAGAAGTGACGTCGTTGCCCTGGGCATCCTTCACCACGGCATTGCCGGACACCTTATTGGTGTACTCGCCCGCATCGGTGCCGGATACGCTTGCACTCAGACCTTCAACGATGTAGGTAACGCCCTTATCGTTGGTGAAGGTGGTGCCGGACAAACCTGAAACAGAATGCTCGGTGCCGGTATACGTCTGAGTGTCAGAGTTGGCGGTAACCGTAATCTCGTACTTCTGGGAACGATCGGTAACCTCAAGCTTGCCCTCGGTCTTAGTAATGTTGTAGTTCTCGGCCTTGGTGTTGCTGTTTAGCGCATAGGTGAAGGCATTGGCGCTGGAACCCACCGTGGTCTGGGAACCAGAGAAGGCGTAGGTTGCGCCCTCACCCTTAACAAAACCTTCCTCAGTTTTAAGTGCGGCTCCATTGTTTGTGAGCGCCGTGCCGTCGTACCCCTTAGAGAGATCGTCGGATTTAAGCGTCACGTCTTTCCGAGCAATGTTGAGCTCGCCGTCGACGACCTCGAACTTGACATTGGTGTAGTTCTTGGCGGCATCACCGGAAAGCGAGAACTGGGTGTCCTTCAGACCCATGGCGTACTTGCCGGCATCGGTTTTGGAGACAGATGCCGTTCCGCTGTACTTCACATCAGATTTAACCACACCGGCCGGCGACGTGGAGGCGTCGATGTCATATCCCTCGACAGTCTGCTCTTCGCCGTTGTACTTCTTGCCGCCCTTGTGACCCTTGACCGTAATCGTGACCTTGTCAGTCACCGGAGTAATCGTCAGTTTGCCAGAAACCGTCTCGGACACTATATATTTAGCGTCCTTGGACACCGCGCCCTGAGCGCCCTCGTTAAAGGCGACTTTGTACTCACCGGCATTTGTACCGGAGCCCTTGGCTGTGATGTCGTCAAACTTCGCCGCACCCTCGCTTGTGGTATACCCCTCAAGCGCCTGCTGTTCACCGTTGTACGTCTTGCTGGCAGACTTCGCCGTCAACGTCACATTCTTGTAGTAGTAAATATTGATGACGTTCTCGCCCGCATCGAGTACGCGCTTGGTGCTCTTGCTCGGCTTGATGGTATAGCCACCAAAATCCTTGGCAACATCGGCAACATCGATAACGTCATCGAACGAATAATCGCCCGCCAGCTTATCGCTCTCGATCAACTCGTGAGAATCTTTGTCACCCCACAGGTAATTGACCGTGACGGTCGCACTCTTCTTTTTCCACTGCGCCGTAATGGTCACGTTGTTGTCAGGCATAGTGAACATGTCGCCAGAATTGACCGATATCTGGTCACCCAGGCCGGAAACCTTCCAACCTTCGAACTCGTAACCCTCACGCTTCGGCTCGGTAAGAACGGTATGTGTCTTGCCGGCATTCACCTTATACGTTGTACCGGCACCGCTCTTCCAAGAACCACCCTGCAGGTCATACATGACCATGCGACCAGCAACGTACTTCGCATAGAAATTAAGGTTCGAGTTACGAACAACGTACGGCAGCGACGCAGACTTGGTCAGTGCTGCATCGAGGAACCAGCCGGAGAAGGTGTACTCGACACCGTTGACGGTCTTGGTCTCGGGGTAGCTCTGGTTGAAGTCGCTAATGTTGGTGGAGTCGCCCTCGCGAGCCGTCGTGGTCACCGCGACCTGCTGATAGCCCTCGCCCGAGGCGGTCGGGTCATCGACCCAGTACTTGACGGTGTAGAGGCCCTTGCACTTGACGACGACCTGGCAGTCGACATGATAGCCGTCGTCATTGCGCGTCAACTTGTAGGGAAGAAGCTCGATGGACTCGATGTCGGAATCCTTGACTTCGACGTTCGGAAGCTGGCTCTTGATCACCGATTGGTACATCTTGACGATCTTATTCCAGTCATTGCTCCCGCGCTTGACGTCTAGCTTCGAGGATGTCGAGCCGCCGGGCCACTTGGTCACGCGAGCTTGCGCATCGTATTTTTTTGTCGCGCCATTGTCCTTGGGGAAATTCGAGTTGTTATAGCCAGTCAGGTTGATCTTGCCTTTTCCGAGCTTCTGCCAATTTCCCGTGTTGATGGAGTCGAGCTGACCGGACGGGTCGTTGAGATAGAAAAACATCGCGTCCGTCTCGCCACTTGTGGTGTGCGTTACCGTCACATCGTGATCGGCAGTCAGGACGGTCTTGCCATCCGCGCTCGTCCACATGACGGTAACGGTAGCCTTGCCCTCGGAGACACCAGTGACCTTACCGTTCTTGTCGACGGTAAGGATATTCTCGTTATTCGACGTCCAAGTGTACGTGCCGCCCTTCTGGGCAGGCTCCAACGTCGGGGTCAGCTGGATGGTGTTGAACTGTTCGACCGTGTCGGGACCGGAGACGGAAAGTTTGATCTGCTTCTCACGAATCCTGTACGTCTTTTTGATCTCACCCTCGTGATGGTGCTTGCCCTTGATTTCGACGGTAATCCTGCCGGGCGACGTAAAGTCGCCAGTCTCCTTGCCGTCACGCTTATAAATAACGTCGTACTCGGTATCGTCGAGGGTCTCTTTCGTATTCTTATCCGTTACGGTCGGAGCCCACTTATGCTCCTGGCCATCATAATCGACATCGCTGGGGCTGTCGGACGCGATAGGAGTCCTGTCCTTAACGGGCACAGGATCGTCGAAAGTCTTCGCTTCACCGGAATATTTACTGTTCCAGCCCTGATCGCCAAAGGGAGCGATTTTTACTTCATAGGTCTTGTTCGGATCGGAGAAGTCACCGCTCCAGGGGTTGCATCCCTTGTCTTCACCATTGATGTAGTAGGTGACCTGGAAACCTGTCTGCCATTCCTTGACGGGCTCGTTTGTCTCGGCATCTACAATCGTCGGAATAGCCTTATACGTCCCATCTACATACGTCCAGTCCGCAACCTTCCACTGGCGCTTACGGATCGTGACGTTAAACGTGTCCGAATAAACCGTGTTGTTCGTACCGGGAACCTTATATTTGCACTGAACCGTAACGACCTTGCCGTCTCCCGCAAACTGATACAGAGCTGTCAGTTTGATTTTCTTCGTCCCAGCACCGGAGTCTATTCTTGCCGCCGTGTAGTCGCCGTCCCCGATGAGATGCCATTCCCATTCGGAAGCATTCTTCGTTTCGGTCAGCTCGAACTCACTATCAACGACCACAGAAGAAGGTCCTTCAATACCCGGAGTGGTCGCATCTTTACGGTCAATGATGTCGACGACAAAAGTTTTAGTCTGGTTCTGCCACCGCGAATCCTGATATGTATAGGTGGCGGTAACGCGGCCAACGCCCCTTGTGGCTAGCTCCGCTTTGTTGCCAGAAGTCGTTTGCGAGATGATACTCCAGTCCGAGAATGACCACCAACCGCTATTCGAAGCACCGGTCGCCTTCAACGTGATGCTATCGCCGACCTCGACGGTGTAATCGGCATCCGTCGCGGCCTGGACAGCCACGGCGTTCGTGTCGGTGGCGTTCTGCTCGATCGGGGTGGCGGCCTCGGTCGTCTCAGCTTGCTTCTCCTGCTCGGTCTCGAGCGTGACCTTGGGGGATTTGGCCACTTCGGCGGCGGGAACGGTGTACTCACCGTTCGCGTCCGCCTTGAGTTTGGTCTCGACACCGTCGACCGTGAGCTTGGCCTCGTTCAGCTTAAAGCCGTTATCGGCCGTAACGGAGAACTTGAAATCGACGCTCGCGGGAGCCGTCACCTTCTGGGACGGCTGCGCAATGACCTGACCCTGATAGGTAATCGAAGCGTTGTTGAGTGCGAGGGCGATGTCGGCCGTGGTCGCCTTGTCCTGAGAGACGGCCTGCGAGGTCTGCGTGTTCTGACCAGAATCGGCAGCATCGTCCTGTACGGCGGAGTTGTTCTCCGTGGTGCCTTGGTCAGACGCCTGGCCAGACGATGCATCATTTGCCGTCGCGGCGGTATCGCCCTGCGAAGACTCGACATTCGACTCCACAAATGTGTCATCCGTCTGGATACCCTCGGCGATAGCCTGGACAGGTACACCAGACAGTATCATGCTGGCCGTCATGACCGTCGCCATCGTCTTGATGCCAAACACCTTGGCATGGCGCACGAAGGACCCGTTGCCCCTGCTCGCGCCGCCCTCCTCGACCCAACTTTGCTTGCGCATATGTATCTCCTTTGGTCGCTCGGCCCCAACCGCACGACCACTCGAGCTCACCACCTATTCAGGACAAATAGGCAGAATCCGACAGAATCATACAAATGAAATATTAGTGAATACGCATGATGTTTTCATCATATTCGGCACCGAAATCAACCCATTTTCACGAACCATTAAGTCTCGCTTAATTCAATCGTTGCGACGGGCGCCGATTGTCGCCCAAACGGTCTGGCGCTGCAGTTATGAGCCCTCTGGAGGGGCTATACTCAGACCGATGAAGTTCTTGAGTTTCGACAGCCCTTTCCTTACGAAGGTCGCCCTCGCCGCGGCTGCCCTGGTCCTTGCCGCGACCCACCTTGCAGGCTGCGGCTCCATCTCAGATGAGGTATCGGGCACGGCGTTCAGCATGCCCGAGCACGTGGCAACGGCGACCTTCGACGCCAATGCCGCTGAAACCTCGGGGACATGTGCCATCGACACCTCGTCCGTTGCATCCGGCTACGTGGGTGCGAGCGCGCAGGCGTCGAGCCGGCTCAAGTTTCTGATCGCCTGTGGCGACGCCACCATGATCTACGACCTTCCACAGGACGGCACCCCCATTGTGTGCCCTCTGAGCCTGGGCGACGGGCCATACAGCTTTCGCATCATGCAGAACACCTCGGGTGAAAACTACGTGGAGCTTTTCAGCGCCCAAGCGAGCGTCGAGCTCTCGAGCGAGTTCGAACCGTTCCTCCGCCCCAACATCTACTGCGACTTCGACGACGCAAGCGCCTCCACCGCCCAAGCGCGCAAGCTCGCCAAGAAAGCAAAAACGCAGGCCGAGGCCGTCGAGGACGTTTGCAACTGGATCGTAGAGAACATCTCCTACGATGACGCCAAGGCATCGCAGCTCAAAGACGCCACGGGCTACATCCCCGACCCCGACTCGACGCTCAAGACCAAGAAGGGCGTCTGCTTTGACTACGCGAGCCTGGGTGCCGCTATGCTGCGAGCACTCGGCATCCCCACCAAAATCGTCACGGGCAACGTCTCGCCCGACGGTATTTACCACGCCTGGATCATGGTCTATATCGATGGCACGTGGAAGAGTGCGCCGTTCGATGTGGAGCCCAAAACGTGGTCGCGCGTGGACCTCACCTTCGCGGCGAGCGGTGACGATAAAAACGTGGGAGACGGAAAGGAATATACTGACCGATATGTTTACTGACAACATCCATCTAGCAACGTCAGGAGAGTAAATGGCCGATCAGCTCTTGGAAAGCAGCGCCATCAGCGCGTTCTGCGACAGCGTGGCCACCATGCTCGCGGCCGGCATCCAGGTCGACGAGGCCGTGCACATGTTGGTCGAGAACCGCGAGGCATCGCCGTTCAAAACGGTCTGCGACAAGGTCTACACCCAGCTCATCGCCGGTGAGGGTCTCGCCGGTGCCATGGAGAGTACGGGGGCGTTTCCGCCGTATGCCATCGAGATGGTGAAGATCGGCGAGGTCTCAGGCCGCACCGAGCGTGCACTCCGCAGCCTCGGTCATTACTACGACAGCGAGGATCGTACGTTCGCAAAGCTCCGCAGCGCCGTGGGTTACCCGACGGCCCTGCTCGTGATCATGGGGTGCATCCTCGCCTTCACCGTGATCCTCATCCAGCCCACGTTCAGCAGCGCTTACGCCAACCTCTCGGGTTCGCTCACCTCGGGCTCGTTCTCGATGGTGAGCGCCTCGGCCATCATCGGCTGGGTCGCGCTCGTTGTGGTGCTCGTCGCCGCCGCCGCGGCGCTTTGCCTCTCGGTACTCACGTATACCGAGAGTGGCCGCATTCGCGTGGTCAAGCTGCTCGAGAAGGTTCCCGTGACCAAGCGCACCATGTACCAGCTGGCGCTCTCGCACTTCACCAACGCGCTCGCCGCTTTTGTGGCCTCGGGCGTGCAGGACGAAGTCGCCATGGAGCGCGCCACCGCAACTGTCGACCACCCCGAACTCAAGAAAAAGCTCGAGGCCGCGGGCGCGTCTATGGCGGACATCCAAAACCCCCGCAGCATGGCCCAGGCCATCAGCGAACACGAAATCTTCGAGCCCATCTACGCCCGCATGCTCACCGTCGGGATGCACGCAGGATCGGCTGACGATGTGTTGGCTTCGCTCGCCGAGACGTTCTTTGACGACGCCACCGCCCAGATCGACGCCGTCGTCGACCGCGTCGAGCCCGCGCTCGCCGCTTTCCTGACCGTGGCCGTGGGCGCCACGCTGATCGCCGTCATGCTGCCGCTTATCGGCATCATGGGCTCTATCGCATAACCGGACGGCCTGCTATGTTCCACGAATTGACAGATAAAGACATCAGGCGCCGCCGAAACCGCAGGATCGCGGTCGTGGCGCTCGTGGTGGCGCTGGCGACAGCGGCGTTTGGGATCTTCTCCGCCGTGCGCGCCAACGCGCGCGAGCAGGGCGCCGTGGCGCTGCGCGATTCCGTGCTCGTGGCCGCCAAACAATGCTGTGCAATCGAGGGCAGCTATCCCTCGTCGCTCGAATACCTTGAGCAGAAGTACGGCCTCACCATCAACGAAGACGACTACGTCGTGTCCTACGAGTGGTTTGCCGGCAACGTGATGCCCAGTGTGGTGGTGACACCGCGATGAGCACAAACGATATCGATCACAACCTCTCCCGCGTAGAGGCGCTGTCGCGGCTGCCGCAGATTACGGCGCGCAGCGAGAAACGTACGCGGGCGCAGGGAGCATTCCCCGTCCTCCTTCTGGGTGTCTTCTTTGTGGCACTGCTGGGCGCACTGATCGCCGGCGTCACCGTCTACCGCAACATCAGCGGCATCCAGGAACAAAATGTCGCACGGCGCGAGGGGCTCGAACTCATCTCGAACATCGTGCGCGCAAACGATGCCAAGGGCGCCATCGCCACGAGTGAGGGTCCCGAGGGTCGTGCGCTCGTGATCGTCGAGACACTCGACACCGGCACGTTCGAGACGCGTCTCTACCTCTACCACGGTCACGTGGTGCAGGAATACAGCCCCGCGGGCACGGCCTATACGCCTCAGAAGGCGAGCGAGGTCACGGCGTCCAAGACGTTCTCGTTCTCCTATTCGCACGGGCTTCTCTCCGTCACCACCGACCAAGGCACCTGCGAGGTCGCCCTCCGCTATCTTGAGGAGGCCGAGTAGCATGGCAGCAAACAACGGCTCCGCGCCGTCCGGGCGCATGCGCGCAACGACGGCCTATATCATCGAGGCGCTCGCGCTGCTCGCGGTGCTGGTCGCTTCGATGGCGGTGTTCACGCAGCTCTTCGCCGCCTCGACCCAGACCGCGGCCTCGTCTTCCCGCCTCTGTCGCGCCGTCTCGGTCGCCGAGAACGCGGCCGAGGAGTTCTCGGCCGACCCCGCCGCCGTCGAAGGCGGCGAGAGCACAGGACTCGGCATCGCCAATGGCACGAGCGACGGCTTTACCGTGAAGACCAAGGTTACCAAGGATAAGCGCGAGGCCGGCACGCTCTGGCACGCTCACATCACCGTCTCGGACGATGCGGGGAAGGCCTACGAGCTCGACACCCAGCGCTACGTGAGCGAGGCGAGGTAGATGGCGGCACAAAACGCAAAGAGCGTCCGTATAGGACCGATCAGCCTGCTCACACTCATATCCGTGCTTCTGCTCGCCGTATTGGCGATGCTTTGCGTGACCACATCAAACGCGGCAGACGCCATGTCGCGCCGCCAGTCGGCATCCGTCACGGGCACCTATGAGCTCGAGAGCTGCGGTCAGGCTGCGCTCGCTGGCATCGACGAGCACCTCAAGGGCGCGACGGGCAACGCCTCGACCGCCGCTGCGGACATCGAGGCGGTCGGCAGCAGTATCGCGGCCGATGCGGTCGCGACCTGCAAGGACAAGAACCTCACCGTCGACATCTCCGCCCAGGACGCCGACATCGTGCTCACCGTAAGCGATAGCGACGGGCACCGCCTCGACGCACGTGTCACGGTGAGCGACAACCTCACCCACTCCATCACGCAATGGAAAGTAACCAGTACCCACGAGTCCGAGCAGCAGGGCCTCTGGTCCGGCAACGGCTCATCCAACTAGCGACAAGGAGAAGCTCCATGCAACTCAATGAACTGCTTCAGCAGATGATCGACGCCAAGGCGTCCGACGTCTTCATTATCGCCGGGCTGCCCCTGTCCTACTCCAAGAGCGGCATCCACGTGCGCAGTGACTCGCCCGCACTCAAGCCGGCAGACACCGAGGCCGCCGTGCGTGCCATCTACAGAATCGCCGAGCGCGATTTCGAGCTGTTCCATGGCAACGTCAACCACGACGATGACTTCAGTTTCTCCGTGGCCGGCGTGGGACGGTTCCGTGTGAACATTTTCCGCCAGCGCGGCTCCTTCGGCGCCGTGATCCGTGTCATCCCCTTTGGCCTACCCGATGCCCGCGAGATGCAGATCCCCGAGACGGTTCTCAGCCTCGCAAACCTCAACCGCGGCATGGTTCTTGTCACCGGCGCCGCCGGTTCGGGCAAGTCGACCACCCTCGCCTGCATCCTCGACCGTATGAACCACACGCGCTCGGGCCACATCATCACCATGGAGGACCCCATCGAGTACGTGCACCGTCACGGCAACTGCATCATCACGCAGCGCGAGATCCCCATGGATATCGCCACCTATGCCGAGGCACTGCGCTCCGCCATGCGCGAGAGCCCCGATGTAATCCTGCTGGGCGAGATGCGTGACCCCGATACCATCAGCACCGCCGTTTCCGCCGCCGAAATGGCACAGCTCGTGCTCTCGACGCTCCACACCACCAGCGCGGCCGACACCGTCGAGCGCATCCTCGACGCCTTCCCGCCCAACCAGCAGCGCCAGATCCGTATCCAGCTCTCCATGGTGCTCCAGGCCATCGTGAGCCAGCGTTTGGTGCCCACCGTCGACGGCGGCGTCACGCCGGTGTTCGAGGTCATGCTCATGAACACCGCCATCCGCAACCTAATCCGCGAAGAGAAGTCCCACCAGATCGATTCCGTCATTGCTGCGGGCGGCGCGTATGGCATGCAGACCATGGACCAGGCCCTGTTCAACGTCGTCAAACAGGGCGTCGTCGCCAAAGACGTCGCCCTGCAGCACGCAAACCATCAGGAAGCCCTCGCACGCCGCTTCGCAGCAGAGGGCATGTAGAGACCCGCATCGCAGGCAGACAGCCCGCCTCCAGTCATGAACTGCCTCCCATTTCTTGGACATGAGAAATGGGAGGCTTTCTTTATGCGCGTCGACTTGAGGGTGAAGCACGACATCGAGGCCAGGAAGGCGGCCATAGGGCTCTTCGAGCTCGGGCACGGGTATAAATCTGCCGCGATTGCCCTTTCGCTTCCCGCGGAAGCCGTGAGAAGATGGCAGGAGATATACCGCGCGTTCGGGAGCGAGGTGCTGCTGAGCATGGACGGAAAGCAGGGCAGGTACACATACGAGCAGAAGGTCGCCGCCGCCTCCGCCGTCGTCGACGGCGGCATGACGAAGACCGAGGCGATGGCGGCGTTCGGCATAATGTCGATGTCGCCGCTCAAGAAGTGGTGCGCGCTATACCGCCGGGGCGGCGCGGAGGCCCTGCGCCCGAGGCCCAAGGGCCGGCCGAGCGGTTCCAGGGCGAGGCCGCGGACCTGCGAGGAGGAGCTCGAGGAGCGGTGCCGCAGGCTCGAGGGCAGGGTGGCCTACCTAAAAAAATTACGCGCCCTGGTCGAGAGGGACGGACTCTGACCAGGGCGAAGGCCGAAGCGGTCGCGGCCCTGAGCGCCGAGGGGCACGCACTCGGGCACCTGCTCGCATGCGCCGAGCTCAAGAGGTCGACCTACTACTACGCCCTCGCGCACCCGCCGAGGCCCACGCGCCCCGAGCTCCGGGAGGCGGCCGCCGAGATCTTCTCGCGCACCGCCAACGGCTGCGGGCACCGGCAGATAGCGATGTGCCTCAGGGCGGAAGAGGGGGCCGTGATAGCCAACCAGACCGTGCTCAAGATGATGCGCGAGATGGGGATTCGCTGCGGGATCAGACGCGAGACGGCCTACTGTTAGCGCTAATCTAAAATTGACCACTTTCGCAAACGCATCTCGCCGAATGCGCTAACGCGCTTTCGCCGACCCCGCTAACGTACTTTCACCAACTGCGCTAACGGAACTATGCTCCGATCGGGTATCCGACCCGGGAGGAGCGGGATATGGAGCGAAACGTAATGGGAGAGCTGAACGTCTACAGGGGGTCCGGCGCGAAGCCGAACTTCAGCGAGATCGCGAGGAGGCACGGCATGGACCGGCACACGGTCGCCAAGTACTGGCGGGAGGGCGAGTCCGCCGCCGACGGCAGGTCCGCGAGGGGCAGCGCCTTCGACCCGCTCGAGGAGGTGATCCGCTCGAAGGCCCAGCTGCCCGGGATGACCAAGATGGCCGTCTACGCGTTCCTGCGCGAGGGCCGCGGGGAGGGGCTGCCCGGGTACGGCGCCTTCACCGCCTGGTGCCGGGCCCGCGACGTGCCCTTCGGGGGCGCGGGCGGCCGCGAGCCGCACCCGCGGTTCGAGACGCCCCCGGGCAGGCAGCTGCAGTTCGACTGGAAGGAGGGCATGAGGCTCGTCGACTCGGAGGGCGAGGTCTTCGAGTTCAGCGTGTTCACCGCGACGCTCGGCTACTCCCGGAAGCACCGCTTCATACCGGTCAGGAGCCGCACGCTCGACGACCTGCTGTCCTGCCTGCTCGCCACCTTCACCCGCCTCGGCGGCGTCCCGGAGGAGTGCATCACGGACAACATGTCGTGCCTGGTGACCGTCTCGGGCCGCAGGAGGACCAGGCAGGAGGGGGCGTGGCGGTTCGCGCGGGAGGCCGGCTTCGAGCTCAGGCTCTGCGCGCCGCGCTCGCCGCAGACCAAGGGCAAGGACGAGTCGGCCAACCGCTTCCTGAACCGCCTGC